>JBOGOP010000034.1:0-30666 GCA_050747225.1 Pyrinomonadaceae bacterium | reverse complement strand
GCGTGGGGGTCGGCGTGGGGGTCGGCGTCGGGGTCGGCGTCGGGGTAGGGGTGGGCGTCGGGGTCGGCGTCGGGGTCGGCGTCGGGGTCGGCGTCGGGGTCGGCGTCGGGGTCGGGGTCGGGGTCGGGGTAGCAGTCGGCGTCGGCGTTGGAGTAGCGGTTGGCGTTGGAGTCGGCGTCGGCGTTGGCGTCGGCGTCACAGCGGCGCCGGTCGGATCGAATCCCAGCGCATTCACGAGATTGGTCCAGTTGACTCCCGGGTCGGTCCCGTCACTCGCGGCGTTGCGAAATGCGCTGGTGTTCGATAGCCGAAAATCATTCCCGGCGACATTCGTAAAGCCCAATTGCGAGACGGCTGTCACGATCGGACTCAATTGTCCTGAACCGTAGCGAGAAAGCAGATCCCCGTTGTTATAGTTATCAACGATCACGTTATTCAAAAATGTCATCGACGGCCAACACGCTGCCACGTTATAGGGAGCGATATAGCACTGGATGCCATAGTTGTTGTTTACCAGAATGTTATCTTTAAGTGTCCAGTTGCTGTTGAGGGATGAGCTGCTCAGCAGGTAGCTACCATATACACTACTGGGATGATCATTAAGCACCGTGTTATGGGTGATGGTTGCGGTCGGAATAGGATCGACCTGAGCCAACGAGGTCACGTTCTTTACAAGATTATTGGTGATCGTGACACAACATCCCTGGGTGTCCGTAGCGTAGGGATCGTCCAAAGAAATGATCAACCATTGTCGCGTACCATAGGCGTCGTAAACAGGATTGACGAAATTGGATCTTATCGTCAGGTTTTGAACCGACGTCCACGGGGTGTAGCCTTCATTTGAGTGCTGCGTAAAAGCCAAAACCGCGGGATAACCAGTGAAGTAATTTCCTTCGTACAGCACCGTATCTCCGGCCTTCATCTCCACCGAGCCCTTTGGATTATTCCCATAGGTAGCGTGTTCATAAATAGCGTGAGGGATATCTATGTTGAACGTGTTCTTCGTGACTGTGATGTCATGGACGACCTGATGAACTCGCCAGGCTGCTGACCCAGGCACGCTGGGCGCCTGAGTGAGGTAGTTCAAACCCACCGGCGAATAACGAACCGTGTTCCCGCTGACCGAGGTCACCGTTGCGGTTTCAAAAACCACAAAGGTGCAGGCTCCGGTCAGGACAGCTTGATTGTAAGGTTGTAGCGTGTAATTGTTGCCGTTGACCGCCGTTACCTTGGCGCGCTCCGTCACTGCGCCATTGGTAATCCATATCGTATGGTTCACATCGGCGCTGGTGAGAGTTGCTCCCGAACTTCGGGTAAATGAAGTGGCGGAATTGAGTGTCCCCGCTCCGTCAAGGTTAAACCTGATGATGACTCCCGGGCTGAGTCCGGCCACCGTGGAAAAATCTGCCTGCGTAGAGTTCGCTATTCCAGATAAGCTCGCTGTGTACTCTGGATTCTCACCACCACCGCCTGTAAACAGCGCTGTATACCAAGCCTCAAGATAATTGTCGGTGACGGTGATATTGTTACAGCTGATGCACAGAATGACTTGCGTCGTCGGTAGCTGACCGTCCGGCTGCCGTCCTAAGAAACCGGCTGCATGGTTCCACTTGAAGAGCAGTCCCGTGCCTTCAAACTGCATTCCCCGGATTGCTGCCCGGTTGTAAATGGTTGTGCCGATCTCTTTCGGATGGATGTAGCAACGTTGGACGGTGATATTGTTGACACCGGGGAAGGAAGCGAAATCAAACAGAAAGTTTACTACAGTGTTCCCGGTAGCACTGTCTGTGACTTCGATCCCGTCAAATATCCAGTAACCGGCGTTGGTTTGGGATTGAAACACCGCTCCGCTACCGCTAGTCCTAATGCGAGGCATGTTCACCGCATCGGCCTGTCCAACGCGAGCCGCTGGCAATAAGCTCCGCGCCGATGAGCTGATGGTGATCGGATTCGAACTGCCACAACCTTTGTTCGGGATCGCATAGGGCAAGCTCGTGGTCCAGGTAGCACCCGCCTGCAACAGAACGCTATCGCCGCACTGTGAAGCGTTGATTGCTCCTTGTAGATCGCCACCGGCGGGCACCACGATCGTTGAGGCCTTGCAAATACTGACGGCTGCTCCAATGACGATCAGAATCGAAATTGTAAAGGTTGATTTGATTAAGAACTGGCAGAAGGATCGCTTGCGGGATTGGAGTAACATTGTGCCTCACTTCGGTAGCCGAACGATCTCTCATGCGAGAGACTTCTAGGCTTTGCGTCCCCGCCTCGCGACGGGTTTGCCGGTTTATCGGTTAAGGGTTCAGCGTCACTACGTGACGCTCCATAAAACTGTTTTGAAAACAGCCATCGACGACCACTAAGAATTACGGTCAGAAGGGCAGATCCACGCAAAGTTACTAAGTAGCGTGTGACCGAACCGCTTGCACAGAGACCGCGGAAAACACTCACCGAAAAAAAGTTATTAGGGATGAATACGAACGGGAAGAATGAGGAGACCCACCGATATGGTGCTGTGTTTCGATGGGTCGAAGATAGCAACCTGGTCCTGACGACGTGCGTGCCAAAGACCATGAGCTACTTCTTTCCGATCGCTTTCGGCAACCAGACAATCTCAAACAGAACTTAATCGATCGAACGTGATCAAGGGTGCGTGAGACTCACGGCTTTGCGCCCCTGCCTCGCAGCAGGTTTGCCTTTATCGGTGCAATCGCTAGTTTGGAAAGAACAGGTGCGCCATCGCTGTGAAAGTATAAACGATGATGGCCATTGTTTGTCAACGAATTATTGAGATTTCCTTAGAAAATTCGCCATTTCTCGCCCAAATTTCGGCATCGTGGGGCTGGTCTCTAATTGATCGCGGCGATCAGCCCAGGCGTTTGAGTTCAAAAGCGGACAGATTCCCCATCAGAATGGTCGCCAAGAGGTGGGTAGCCTCGGAATCGATACTCCGAATCGAATAACGGCATTGGCGAATTCAAACAAACCCGACGTCCTCCGGAGGCGAGATACCGAAGTTGTAAGCGGTCAAGGCTACTGGTAAAGTGGGTGCCCAACCAAGGTAGAAGAAAACGTGGACATCGTCCTTAACTATCAGATTGACTAGCCCCTACATCACCGGTTCTATAATCCCGAGCATTGTCGGTCTTGTCGTGGTCAAAGGATCTAATTGCTCCAACGCGATGACTGTCTCTTTTTTCTCGGAGGTCGCCCACCATCCAACGTCTCTTTGGGTATCGATCGCAAGAAGCTCGTACACCCACAAACTGCTCGAAGAAATCAGCCGATTCAGTCTGATCGTGCTAAACCAGACTCAAAAGGACATTGCTCTCAGGTGTGGGTCAATATCGGGACGAGACCAGGACAAATGCGCCACAATTGATTTGTATCCGGGGCCCGAGGGCTATCTCTTCTTAAACGGAGCTCTGGCCTCGACGGCCTGTTCTGTCCGCCAGACTGTGCCCATTGGAGACTATAGTCTCTTTGTCGCAGACATCTTTCAAACAGACATTGAATCCAGAAAATCTCATTTGCGGCAACTGCTGCTGTCAGATCTATAAACTAATGCGCTGGCCGGGAAGAACAATTTGGGACACGCGAGTCCAGGGCGTGTGCGGCATTCTCAGCGCCAAGGGCGAGGGCGAGAGGGCGGCATTATTTGTTTCGGCAACTTTCGCCCAGGTTTCCTTGTCGCCGGCTCGTGTCCTGGTCAATCCCAATCGCACATACAGCATTGATTCGGCGATTAGTCGGAACTCGCGTTTTGCAATCAATGTCATGCCCGCGTCAAGCCAGGACCAGATCGTTCGCTTAATGAGGGTGCGGCGACGTCAGCCCGACAGAGCCAAAATTGTTGGTCTGGTTCTCTCCGATAATGAATACGGTATCCCGGCTGTCGAAGGCGCACTTCGAACTCTCTTCTGCGAGGTTGAAGACATCATCGAGGCTGGCGATCGCAAGCTCTACGTCGCCAGGATTTTGGCGACTCGTTCTGATTCGACGCTCGCGTCTGAACGTCCTTTGCTTTTTTCTGAGGTTTCCGGCGGTCCACGAAGGGCCATTGCGTTCCAAAAGAACCTTCGGGCCGTACTCGCGGTTTCTGGCGGCTTGGACTTGCTGAAGAGAAGTTTTTATAGACTGAAGCCGCCGCCGCCACCCAATATCGCCTTGAACACGTATGAAGAAGCCGGCGCAACAGAGGAGGAGATTGCCCTCATAAACAGCTACGGAGTACTAGATCGGAGTCGTTACCTAAGTCCTCCTCCAATGCCGGGCAATGTCACCAGGAAACTCGGTGTCTGCGTGGTGGGTACCGGTTGGGGCTCTTTGCATTGCGGTCTTCTTCGTCAGGCTAGTCCAGGAACAAGACTATTTGTGTGTGGCCAGAACCCAGGCAAAACAGCACGCTTGGCAAAAACGGTTAAAGCAGAAGACTACTTTCTCGGAATCGAGAGGGCGGTAGCAGATCCTCGAGTTCAGGCTCTGATACTCGCTTTGCCTCACGATCTTCATCGACCTGCTGCGGAAATGATTGCGGCGGCAGGCAAACATGCGCTTGTAGAAAAACCGATCGCCACCAATCTGCATGATGCCGACGCGATGATTCTGGCGGCGCGCCGGGCTGGGACGATTCTCATGGTCGCGGAAGACATGCACTTTCGTCCGGCGATTCGTGCAGCCGTTAGCTGTATTCTTGAAGGACACATTGGAGAACCGTTGTACTTCATGAGTCATGCAGCCGGGGTACGTCGCCCGCGTGGTTGGGCGGCCCAGGCGGATCGATTAGGCGGCGGAGTACTAATGGATATGGGAGTCCATTATGTACGTGCCTTACGTCTTCTGCTAGGTGAGCCAACCGCTGTTTTCGCTTCGCGGGCAATGCAAGTCAACACGAAGATCTCCGGTGAAGACAGCGTTCAGGCATTGTTTTCCAGCTGCGGCGGGTGGGAGGCGCACATGTTTCTTAGCTGGTCGTCGCAGCCTGGACAGCTTCCGGACATTATTGTTGCCGGTGACAAAGGAACCATTCATCTCTGGCCTGGCGCTGCGTATATCGATCTGTACCCTGTTGAGCCGCCGCTAATACCTCGGCTGCTTTCGTTCGTGCGACCGTATTGGCTGCAGGAGAAGCTGATGCGCCCTCGATTCGGACGCGTCCGAATCCCGCTTCCGGAAAAGGAGGGATCAGGATACAGAGGTGAAATTAGAGAGTTCCTCGCCGCGGTCGCAGAAGAGCGGGAGCCGGTATCACCGCCTGAGGATGGCAGACGGGATCTTGAAATTGTTTTGAACTGTTACGACGCTCTGGCAAAGGGTGTGAGAGTGCCGATAGAGCCCTTACATCCGCAATCCGCCCCAGTGCCGTCAGAGCCTTCGTAGATTGTTTTGTGATATCAAGAGAGTTGCCGATCACCTTTGATGATTTCCGCTGCCATCGATCTCGTACAAACCAATCAACTTGCCGACGTTCGTCCGCAGATCAAACCGATCTACAACTGCCTGGATACCAACTTGGCCCATGCGTGCACGCAACTGGGGATTAGAAACAAGCGCAAGAATACGATCGGCCATTGCAGCGACTTCGCCACGATCTACAACGAACCCTGATTGCTGGTCAGTCACCAATTCAGGTATCCCGCCCACTCGGGTTCCAACGATCGGCTTGCCATAGGACATAGCCTCCGCGATCACCCACCCGAAGACTTCCTCCCAATTCGATACCTGACAAACAACGTCCGCCGCGTCGTACACACCTTCGCCAAACGGATCTTTAACGAGGCCTGTCCAGGTAACGTGATCACCCAAACCCATTGCCAAGGCTTCCTTCGTATACTGCTCGCGAAACGGGCCCTCGCCTACGAAAACAAATTGGATCTTATCGTTCTTTTGCAAGACAAGACGCGCGGCCTCCAACAGATCGAGAATACCCTTCTCAGGAATTATCCAGCTCACTTGAGTAACAATGGTTCGGTCTTCCGGAATGACGTATCTGCGCCGAAAATCCGCGGCCCGCTCCGGCCGCGGATCGACCCGCGAAAGATCCACGCTGTTATAGATCATCTCGTATCGGTCGTTTGGAAGTACTCCTAATGAAGTCATACAGCGATAGCCGTAGCTACTGACGCAAGTAACCTTTGTCAGCGGCAGGTTGATCGCTCGCACAAGGGCGCGCTTCCAGAACGCGGCCCGGTGGGGAACGTAACCGGCCGGCCGTGAAGTTTGGTCCGTAAAAAAGACTTTTCGTGTTTGCAACGCCCGGCCTACCCACGGAAAGATGCCGAGAAATCCGGTAAAGTGCAGATGGAGAATCTCGGGCTTGTAGCGACGCAGAATTCCGGCTAATGCCCTGGTTGATTTCCAATTGAGCTCAACTGAGTCCCTGAGTACCTCCAGTGACACGTTCGGCAAACTGAGAAATTGGCGGACGTCTTCCGGCGGTTCACTAAGAAAGCAGAGCACGCTTTGCCAAAGGTGCTCACCCAATTGAGAAGACAGCTCTCGAGCGAACGTCTCGGTGCCACCGATGCGAATAGGTTCGACCCCAAAAACCGAAACAACTGTTGGCTTTGAGCTCTTCCCTTTGGAATCTTGTTTGCAATTCAAAACGAGGATGCCGCCGACGGGAGCTCGCTCAATTATGCTTCAGGCGCGCGGCGAGACGCTCCACGAGATTTTTCAGTCTCAGTTGAATATTGAACGTCGCGCCCAATACTCCGTACATCATCGGCGGTTTTGCGCGACGCTCGAAGGCCGGCAGAAAGTTAGTCTTGTTGCCGAAGCCAAGGATCCTTTGATCTTCTGCTAACAGATTTCCGAGAAATGCAGCATTCAGCAGTAGCGGATGGTATCGATAATAAGTTACATCCTCATCCTGAAGAGGCACATCGGGATCGTGATAGTTGTAGAAGATTGCCTGCCGCGGCTCCAGCATAGGCACACCCTGTCGATGGATGCCTGACGTATCGAATAAGAAAGCAGTGCCAGCGCCTCCCGTCAACTCGACTACCTGCGACGATTTCACATCCCTCAATTCGTCTTTCCTAACCATCCGTGGATGTTGCTTGCGATGGCTTCCCTTGATGAAGTTAAAGGCCCCGCTCTTGACATCAGTCAGATACATGGCGAGCTTAACCTCTTTAGGAATCACTTCGCTCACGGTCTGGTCGTACCAGGCATCTCCATGCCAACCATGGAAATCTCGTTTCGTGGGTAATGACTTCCAGCCTTTGGCCTCCGTCAACTCGTAGTGCTGCCCCAAATAACTATTCAAGACTTGCTTGACCATTGGATGAATAGCGACGTCAACGAATCCTTGATCCAGCAGCAGCACATCTTCGACCATGTGCCGGTAAGGCTCGGTCTTTTGATAACCGTCGATGTTGTTCCAGCGGAGCTTGCGCAGCTTGGCAGCAAATGCCAGCTTCATCCGCTTGAGCTGTTCTTCAGTAAGCAAAGGCGGTAACAGTGAGATTCCGTCGACCTCCAACTCTGCAACTAAGCGACCAACGTCAGCCTGCTGGTAGGTCGGACTGGCTACTCGTGGGGTCCTGGTCTTTAGTGGAAAATCCAACTTACTGCTCATGGCATGAATAAGGGTTGCTTCCCAAACTAAATCAAATATTCAAGGCGCGGGAATTGGCCCGGCAAACCCAATACACACGTTTATCATAGCATTACTTAGACTGGAGCTCAGGCATCGCTACAAAGAAGCCCCAAAGCACCAATAGCCTTCCTAAATCCCCGTTTCTTTGCTTTTTTGCGGCTGGACCCGGTGTTCGTTCATTATCTGACGTAGACGATAATCGCGATACTCTCCTGGCGGTCCGCCATGGCCATCTACCGCTGCCATTACCATGTTAAATGCCTCTCGGGCCGAAGCGAAGTGAACTCGGAACTCACCGGTCCTCTCGGCTAGATCCAGGACGTCAGTCATGAAGCGCTTCATCTGATCGCCGATCATCGCATCCTGATCATGCTCAAAAAAACCGTGAGAGTATAGCTTGATAAAGATCCACTCCGGACGACCGGCCACACTGATGCGCGCATTGCGCCAGTGGTCGAAGCGGTTTAGCGTTAACGGATAGTTTTGAGCCAGCGCACCGTCTTCAAGTCGGGGAATCGGAACTCCACGCACGCGACGACTCCAATCAAATACTAATGGTCCAGTAAACACTATTGGCAGTTCAGGATCTGTGCCTACGCGCACACTTGGTCCTGATCGATGCGGTCTAGCTTCAGTAAGTGGGTTTCCACATTCGTAAATAAGGTTGAGTCGCGGGACCTGCGAACGATCGGGCGCCGAGGGCAGAGTGAAGTCCGCGTAGCAACCAGTCTCAGCAAGGATTGCCATCTCAGAATCAACTCCGCAGAAGCGTCCACCAGCAGAGTTTGCCAACGCCCAGTTGCCGTGCACGAAGGCGTACCTGGGCGAAGCCTCTGGAGTCTCTCGCGACAGTAACTTGTGTTCTTCGGCCAAAGTGTCGCGAAAGTTCGCTAGCACTCGTTTGGTATTCTCAGCAGTGTCGGGCCGAACGACACCATGGTGAAAATGAACTTCCACCTCCCCATAGCCTTCCGCTTGCAGGGCCGCCAACATTTCCAGCCGCTGTCTGTCATACTGTTCGGCTGGAAAAAAGTTTGTGTGGCGGAAAGGCGTACCATCATGATCGCGAAGTGCGTTTCCCGTTTGCGTCGCGAGCTTGTGCCAGGCTTCCAACTGAGTTATTCCTTCTGGCTCCAAGACGGGCTCGAAGTGATTAGCCACCAAAAAGATCAAATGCTTGGGACTAGCGGGATCCCATGTGCGGCTCATCGTTTCCTGTAGCCGCCAGAAGGGATAGCGAACTAACCATGGCAGCGACCATCTAAGCTTTTGGAAAAAACTCGTTGGATACATCCGTGCTTCAATTACCAGGAGTTTGTCAGAACATGAACGAGTGCTTGCCGCGCCTATGGCTTGCGGGCAACCAGAAAAATTCCGTCAACAATTAATTCGTCGACGGGCATCCTGCGAAAGTCTCGAGCCAAACTAGAACGAATGCCTTCAACCAGGTTCTGGGTGGATTCGGAATAGTCGACGCCCAACCGGACATTTTCTCGGGGCTCGGCAAGAGGACCGCTTCCAATAATGCTCGTGATGAAAACTTTCGCATCATATCCCAGAGCTTTCACTTTATCGCGATAGTAAGCGATCAACTTTCGATTCGGGATACCGGAATCGCTCGCCATAAGACGATAGACAAAATTCGGGATCGTAAGAAAGGTCAGCGGATGCATGCCGCCTTCGCTAAAAATCCCGTAATCACGCAGATCGATCTTGTGCAACATATGGCCGCCCGATGCAAGCACCTTGTCTGCCGCCGTAAACAGTGAGTCGGGGTTGTAGATTTCTTCAAGGACGGCACGAGAAACAATAAGGTCGAACGACTTGCTTAACTCAGTCAGTGATTCGATCGCCGTCTCAAGCTGAATGCCGCTGATGCATCTCAGCCTATAGGGATTCATCTGAATGCCGTCATCCAGACTAATCGCTTCATCAAAGCGCGAGCGCTCTTCGCTTGAAAGTGTCTCCCTCAAAGCGCGATAGATCCTCAATTCATGTTCGACATCACGCTGGGAGTTGAACTTGTCGAGGCAAACGACTTGCTCGCCGCCGCTCGCAAGGAACCTGAGGGCAACTCCAACGTTATCACCATAGCCGAGCTCAAGAACTCGCTTGTTTGCTAATCGCTCAGATGAGAGGCCCGAATAACGAAGATAGTCTTCAACCTGGAGATTTATGTACTCGACGCTCTCGAGAACGCCCTTTAGGATCAACGAATGAGTCGAGCCATGTAACGACCGGGAATCACCCGACCTGAGACGCCACTTAAACCTCAGGTTGTCAAAAATCTTATAGGCGATGAGCGCGCGTTTCGATCTTCTGAGACGCTCTTTTAGTGATCGAAGCATTGTGCTCACTCAAATCAGGATTGAAGCGGATGGATACGCGGTCTCAGTTAAGGTGTAACAGTGTCGCGGACTAACGACGGGCGTATATCTCGTAGTGGTCTTGGTCGTAGACCTTCTGGTAATCACTGGCCAACCGCGACTTGATAAACTGATAGATCTCCGGGTGCCGGTTTTTGTAAGAATCAATCTCGCTCTGGTACACCTCTTCTATCACGATGAAGTCAGGTCTCTTGCCGCTGTAAAAACCCAGCCTGGAATCATCGACCAAGTGGTCAAAGGTTCCGAGGCCGAAACCAAGTTCCGCACTGGCCATGATTGTTTGATCATCATGCGCATTCTTCTTCAGAAAGTCACTGGCTGGTACAAAACTCTTGTGATAAGCATCAAGGCGAATCCGCTGCAACACACCTCCAACTTGAAGAATAAGGAACACAAACATACCGCCCGCGAGCAGCCATCTCGGGACAAAGCGTCTTTCCCAGCACCAAACAACGAAAACCGTCAAAACTGCCGTGTAGATCGGAATGATGTGGATCAGATACCAGGTGAGTTTTTGGCCATCCCAGATCGTCAGCACTACGAAGTACAGGGCGGCAAGAATCAACAGAGCCTGGTAGCCCTTCCTGCGTCTGATATCTCTTACCAGCACCGACCCAACGAGCGCTATCACGTAGGCCAGGAGTATCAAAGATTTAAGGCGGACCGCCCCACTATTACCCAGAGAATGTGGCCCGAGTCCGAAACCGATCAGATATCGTTCCGTAATCTCGCGACGCAGACCGGCGAGTGGAGCCACCAAAGTGCCCAATCTGTTGTCCGCGGTAGCATTGCCTTTAAACTGAGCTAAAAAGAGACCCGGGCTCTCTAGAATATAGAAGCTCCAGGCGGTTGCGGCGATTAAATACGGTGCGAGCGCCACCAACAGGTGTCGCCACTCGAGCCGGTCTCGATCGAAAAAAAGCGCCAGAAAGATCAGTCCAAACAGTCCAAGCAATCCCAAATGGTGAGTCATGCCGCTAGCCACAATGAAACAGTTGCCAAGCAGAATCGCGTAGGTCAGGTTACGCTCGCGCAGCGCCAGATAGGCGGCAAGACCGGCGGCCCCGAGCGCTGCGCACATCATGTCAAATCTCCCGAAAGACGAACCCATGATGAAGTTGTAGTCCAGGGCAAGTAAGGCAACTGTCAACGATGCGATCCGATTGCTCTGCGAAAGTGCTTTCATGATCAGAAACCATGAAGCTAAACCCACGAGACCAAACACCAGCGAAAGGCTGCGCATCGTCAGTAGACTAAATCCAAATATCTTGTACCAAGCCGCCTGCAGTATCAGGTGGAGAGGCATCACCCAGTACGTATAGCGATCGATTCCGTTGAGGAAGGGGTGGCCGGCCTGCTCGACCACTGTTGTGCCCATCCACCCTTTTGTCACCAGATTTAGCGGAGCATTGGCAAACCAACCTTCGTCGCTCCAGGGGCGTTTTGTTAGAGAACTCGCGACCGAGAGTACGACGTAAGCGGCAACCGCCAGGAAGACCAGCCAGCGCTCTGTTCTACTAAAGCTCGATTTCGAGTCAGCCGTATCTCTCACTTGTTTGTTTGTATAGTCGTCATAACGTTACCTTGCAGGGCTTTCAGAAGAGCACTGAAATCCACGCCTGGATCCTTGTGCTCTGAAGCCCGTCCTTTGTATCGACTGCCTTTTGAGAGCTCATAGTTTCCGTTTCGGTAATCAATAAAGCCCAGGTCTTTAAGGGAGTCTGGATAGAAGTTGCCAGCTTGATAACCCACGGGGTCACCCTGGTTGTTTGATCTGTTATCAACGATCACGTTGCCAGTCATTACGAGGCCCGGCCAGCAGGTAGCGATAGTGTTTGGTTCAGCGAAGCAACTGAAACCGTATTCACCGTTGAAGATAATATTATCGCGCAGCACCAGGCCTATGGTTGGCGATTGCCCGCTGAGGATATGGGTGCGATTACCAACAACCGTGTTGTGATAGATCTTCACATCCTTCCCAGCGTCCAACTGCACAAGTTTTGAATGAAGCTCTCCACTGGTTTGGATCGCCGAAGGCAGGAAGAGATTATTCGCGATGACAAGTCCAACACTCTGTTGTGAGAGCGAGTAACTGTCCTTTCCCAAATAAACCAAACCTTCCCTGTAGCCGATGATCTTATTGTTGGTCATTATGAAGTTGTTGACTGTTGACCAGGGATTTGAACCGCCGTCGTTCCTCGAGGTGATACCCATTGTTGACGGATAACCCTGAAAGAGATTTCCATCCAGCGTGATGTTGTTCCCGTTTTTGAACTCGAAATAGCCCTTCGGTTCACTGTAACCCGGGAGCAACCATTCCGGCCGCTTGTTAAAGGTGTTATTCCGAATCTCGACATCACTGATCTGCTGACCGTTCCAGGTGGCGACAGTATTGGCAACCGGCGGGCCGGCGGGAACGCGGCAGGTGCATCTGCTATCAAACTTGTAGAGCGAACTAAACTTGACGCTATTGCCATTTTTAGTAAGCACCTGCCCATTAGCTCGTTCGCCGGCCGGCTGCGCAAAAGAGATCATGTCGCCTACTGACAAATTGTTAGTCGAACTCAGTGTCACGCTGGTCAAGGTCGCTCCAGCCGCTACAACCCCAGTGTTCGCCGGAATCGGTGGACGACCGCCCCCACCGAGAAAAATATTGGCGTACCACGCTTCCAAAAGGTTGTTAACAAAGTGATATGGCCCAGGCCCACCAATTACCAGGATGGCTTCGCTATCGATAAGCCCTTTGCCGTAGCGAAAGGTTCCACCAAATCCCGAGACGTAGGAGTTAATCAAACTGATTTCGGCACCGTCTATCCAGAAGCCGCGAGTAGCGCTGCGTGCGGTGGAAGCCGCGTTCATAGTTTCCTCAATCGGATGTAGAAAGCAGCGGTCGACGATGATGTGATGGGGATGAGAACCCTGAGGAAGCTCCTGCTGGTTGCTGATTAGAGCGTACGCGTGAACGCCAGTGGCATCCTTATTCGTAAACTCTATACCAATGAATTTGTAGTGATGTGCGTTCTGGCGGACCTCAAGTGCAGTTGGTGAGGCGTTGGCTACGACCGTGGCCATCGCCGGCGCGTTAGCCGGACTCACTCGCGTCCCTTCTGGAGGCAGACCTGCGGGATTTGAAGTACGGATCGTAATGTAGTCCGCATCGCCTCTATTGTTTGGCCCCTTGTCAGGAAGAGTAAATGGGCGACCTTTGGGAGATTCATATGTCACTCCAGCCTCCAGCACAATTGAATCGCCATATTGTGCCCGGTCAATCGCTGCTTGCAGATTGTCCCTACGTTTCACAAATATGGTGGAAGCCTGATCGGCTGTCGCTCGTCGCGGACGCACTTGCACGCCTGGATTGCGTGCCCTCTGAGCGATGACTATCGCCAGACCAATAGTGAGCAATACTGCAGCGCCAAGGATTAACGGAACTCGCCCAAGACCACTATTTCGCATAGCCCTCAATGGTTCATGCTCTTTCTAAGCCTTCTAAGCCAACAGTGGCTTTTCTCGTTAATAACCGTTCGACTCCGGAAGGCCACTGACAGCATCTGTCGCAATCATTCTCCGCGCGTTGGATGCGTGTTTCGTCAAGTAAGGCGAGAAACCAGCTACAGTTTGCCTGAACTCAACGTTTGCAAGACGCAACCTGGGCGGTGTGGATTTCCGAAGCCCTCAATAATGTGGATTGTATAATAGATCGGGAATTATGAAGGCCCATTCGAAATTGAAGGCTCGACTGCCGGCGGGTAAACAAACACTTCTGCGGTCTCGACTATTCAGGTGAGTTAGAAACTGGCCGCCTCGGACTTCTTGTCGCATTTCGTCGCTTGCGTCGCGCCTTTCCCAATAATCCAGCGAGCCCCATAGCCATGAGGGCCATTGTGGCCGGCTCCGGGACTGGCTCCGCGCCATTGAAGGTGTAGGTGTACGAATCGACGCTCTGGCCACCTTGCGGACCACTTGGTATCACGAAATCAGGTGAGCTGCCGAGAATGTCGAGCCGAAGCGTTGCGGGTGTTCCCGCAAAAGTTGGATTTTGAAACGTAAAGCTGAAGATTTGAGAGTAGGGGAGAGAGAGTCCGTCAAACAAGGGAATACTGAAGGTCTGAACCACTGGAAGCTGTCCCGCTTCAGTAAAAGTTATTTGGAGAATATCTGATCCACTCGCTGGTAGTACGCCGTCAATATTGACCAGGAAGGAAATCTGAGGACCGATCAAAGTTGTCCCTGGATTTGAGAAGAGATCGACCTGACCGGAACCTTGCAGTGCTACAACATTTCTAAACACTAATGGATCTGCCTTTGCAGTGCTTACCGCAGCAAACATCAGAAAGATCAAACCTGCGAGCGTCTTCATCCTGGTGAAATGCATTTTGTTTACTTTAACTGGACAGAATTTAGGTGTATCAAACCTGAAAGACTACTAATGAGCGCAGCTTACCACAAAAACTCTTTAGTCCGCGCGATGACCATCAAAGCCAACCACGTAATTCGTACGCGATAAGTTTCAAGTATTCGCCGGGAACTGTTTGCCAGCCGTGCGAAGTTAGCCACCAGGTGGATGGATTAGGAGTCTGCCAACCGGGAGGCACTGCAACCAAGCCTACAGTAACGCGATCCTTCATGACACGGCGGAACGTTCTTAGTGCTCGACGAGAATGGTAAGCAGATGTCACGATTAGGATGGACTGCAGTCCATTCGAATCGGCATACTTGCTTACAACAAGAGCTTCCTCCTGAGTGCTTTGCACAGGCGTGCCAATCACTTCAATGCTCGTTGAGGGTACGCCGAGACGCTCTAACTCCCAACGCGCTCGCTCGTAGAAAAATGGATTGCGTTGCTCTGAGCTCAGCCAGCCGCCTTGACGATTGTCGTTGGTCAAGACGACTCTACTTGAATAGCCCGCGGCATACAGTCGAGCTGCAAGCTGTGTGCGCTCAGCGAACGCCGAGGATCCGCTAAGCACAACGATCGCATCGGCTCTTTCTAACGGAGCGTTAACTATTAGCATGCGAGCCGCCAACCAGGCAGCCACCCAGCATGAAAGAGCCAGCAAAAAGGCGACGATTAAACGTCGCCGAATTCCCTTTCTCAAGGCACCCTCAACCCACCTGAATTTCGCTAAGAATCGCGAAATTCGTCGCCATCAATAACCCGGCCGATCCCAACAACAATAAAAGCTCCTCGGAAATTTTCACCAACAAATCCCGTGATAAAAATCGTCTGAGGTCTTATCCAATACTCTTGCGAGATCGATGACAACCATCCCAGGCTTTACCTTAGTTTCAATCTGCCCAAACTCTTCTCCTTTGTTTCCCACGATGATTACTTCAGAGCTCTCAATGACGGCATCAATCGTCGGACACATGAGGTTTGAGATGTGCGGAATTTCCCGTTCGATATATTCCTTATTAGCGCCTACCAGACGCGCAAGAGAGACGTCTGGATCATAGATCGACAACTGATAGCCTCTTCCGATTAGTGTCTCAATCAATGAAACCATCGGAGACTCGCGCAAGTCGTCGGTGCCTGCTTTGAAACTGAAGCCAAGCACACCAATTCGCTTCTTCTGTGTACTGGTGACCAGGTTAATGGCTCTTTCAACCTGCAGCCGATTGCTCGGTAAGATTGCGGCCAACACGGGCGCTTCAACGTCGAGTTCCCTCGCCCGGTAATTAATCGCGCGCAAATCCTTGGGCAGGCACGAACCACCAAACGCAAAACCTGGCTTCAGGTAGTAGGGCGAAAGGTTAAGTTTCGTGTCCTGGCAAAAAATTTCCATCACTACATGACTGTCAATCGCCAGCTCTTTGCAGATATTGCCCACTTCATTGGCAAAGCTAACCTTCAGCGCGTGGAAGCTGTTGCAGGCATACTTAATCATCTCTGCCGTTTTTGTCGGAATCACATAAAGTGGTGCGTCAATGTTCACATAAAGAGCGCGGACTACCGCCGCAGTTGTTTCATCATCCGCTCCCAGAATTGTGAAGGGAGGTGCATAGAAATCTTTTATTGAAGAGCCTTCACGAAGAAACTCAGGATTGATACACACACCAAAATCTGTACCGGCCTTTTTTCCGGAAGCCTTTTCCAAAGCCGGTATTACAACATCCTCGATCGTTCCCGGTAGCATGGTGCTGCGCATGACTATCACGTGTCGCTCCTGCTTGGTTCTCAAAGCGGCCCCAATCTCTTCACATACACGCGTCACATAGCGGAGATCCAGACTACCGTTGGAATTGCTCGGCGTACCGACACAAACGAGCGATACTTCGGAATTGATTACCGCATCAGGAGCGCTGGTCGTTGCTTTCAGTCGGTGTGAGGCAACCGCGTCCTTCATCAGCTCGCCCAGACCAGGTTCGATAATCGGACTGTTGCCCTGATTGATCATCTCCACCTTGGTTGGATTAATATCTACACCTGTTACTTCGTGGCCCTCTTTCGCAAAACATGCGGCGGAGACACAACCAACATAACCAATACCAAAGACGCTTAGCTTCATTCGAGATTCCTACTAAGTTTTGAACTTCGACGACGTGACTCTACACTAACTGGCGACAGGCAGAGTTGTAACTTTCCCGCCCCGGCACCATTCCTTTCAAACCGTTACGCTGAGCGAGGCTGACGGAAGAGGCCCAGTAAAAAGCTAGCGCCCCAGGCCAAATGAATTGTCAAAAAAATCAGGGGCATGACAAGCCACATATCAATCCCCGCGTCGCTGCGTTTCATAGCTTGCCAGCCAAAGCCCAAGGCGAAGACTGCATAGACCGCGACTTCCAGAGCCAACAGACCGAAAAGTGGTGTCCAGAAAACCCCCAACAGGCTAAGCAATGCGAGCGACAAAACGAACGCCGGAGCAACTAAGTGACGCAGCTTTATTGAACCTGGATGTAACTTGATCATCCGTGCCTTCCAGCGACCGTACCGTAGATACTGTCTGGCCAGATTCCTGACTGTTGTACGGGCGAAATAGTCGCAATGGCCTGAGCGGTCCAGTATCACCAGCTGACCAGTCAAGCGTACGCGATAATTGAAGTCGTAATCCTCATTCGTTAGGAGCGACTCGTTATAGCCGTTCAATTGAAGCCAGAGCGATTTCTTGAAACAAGCAAAGGCGACAGTATCAACTGGCTGTTGCAAAAGTCCGCCTTCGGTCAACCGGTACTTCGCGTCGCCGATGCCAAACGGGTGTGACACAGCGGCAGCAATGGCCCGAGCAGTCAAAGTTCCCGCTCCCGCGCGCACGTGACAGGGCATGCCTACGACTCCGACGTCCTCCTGTTGCAAGACTTCGACACAGCGGCGAATGTAGCCTGCGGATGGCATAGCGTGGGCGTCCATGCGCGCGATTATGTTGCCCCGGGCCTCCGCAATTCCCAGATTTAGCGCCGTAGGAATGTTGCGTGCGGGATTATCAATCACAGTAATAGAAACATCCGGATGCGCGGTCTTGAATTCAGCAACAACGGCCCGAGTGCGGTCTTCGGAATGACCGTCGACAACCAGAATCTCGTACCGCTCTTGATCATATTGATCAGCAAGTTGCTCCAGCGCCTTGCCAATGAATCGTTCTTCGTTAAAGCAGGGAATCACGACTGAGACTGTCTGGTTGTCGACGCCAAAAACCGAATCCGAGGATTTCTGTAGCCGAGATTCTGCTGCTGGTGAGCTTGTCATAGGATCTTCAGGCTACCGATTGCGCATTACTGTTCACTACGGGCGCCGCCGTGACTGGCGAGTTTCTCTCCCTGATGGCGCGTTCGCAAATCTCTGCGAAGTTTTCGGCAACCCTTTGCCATCCAAACTGATCTCGTACAGTTGCGGCCGCGCGCCGGCCAAGCGCTCCTGAAGCTGCAGGATCGCGGAACAAACCGATTACTGAATCCGCAAATGATTCCGGCGTGTCGGCAAGCAAAAGATCGGCGCCGTCCTTCACGAGCAGACCCTCAGCGCCAATGGATGTTGACACGATAGCCTTCTCCATCGCCATCGCCTCGAAAATCTTAAGGCGAGTCCCACCTCCAATGCGCAGGGGCACAACATAGGCAGCCGCGCGCTCCATGTAGGGTCTCACGTCTTCCACCCGACCGGTCACTATAATTGAGGCATCCTGCCGGGACAGTTCTATCAGTCCAGGATAGGGGTCCCGGCCCACCACTGTAAGGGTAAAGTCCGGAATAGCCTTTTTTATCAGCGGCATGATCTGTTCGGTGAAGTAACGAATAGCATCTTCATTTGGCAGCCAATCCATCGAGCCAGTAAAGACGACATTATGCGACGTGACCTTTTCTTTACCGCGAGGTCGGAAAAAGTCTATGTCTACGCCTGTCGGAACGTCGAATACGTTTGACAGTGAGTACATCTGGCGCATTTGCTCACGATCCTCAGGAGAGACTGCGATAACACAATCAAAGCGGCGACAGGCCTGCTGCTCGAAAGAATGCATCTTTCGCCATTGCCCAAAGAGATACGCCTTTTTGATTGGATTGCTCTGCACTTCGTAATGTCGCTTCCAAATCATCGCTTCAACGTTGTGCTGAAAAAGAATAGTTGGCATCGCTATATCGGGCGGCACGTTTCCTGCCGGAGCCAGGAAGTCGCAAATAAGAACTTCAAACTCTCCTTTGCGCGCCCGTTCGATAATTTCGTCGGTCATGAGCGAAGATTCATACTTCTTAATTGCATAAGGCTTCGGCGAACCGAGATTAAGCAACAGCTCACCATAGAATCCTGACGTAAACTTTTCTCGTTGGCGATGGGGAATACAGATGAGTTCGTTACAATATTCCTCGGCTTGCTCGCGGGCGGCAGTGCTTGCGAGACCATCATCAAGTGTTAAGAAAGTAATCCGATGGTCCCGCTTCAATTCCCTCAGCATGTTGTAAGTGCGGATCTTGCCGCCTTTATCAACAGGATGAAGGAGTTCTGTTTTGAGCCAGAGAATATTCAAGGTTCTTACAGGGTTCAGAAGGAATAACTAAATAGCCAAAGGGTTCTACGGTTAGGATTTTCTCTGATCAGCACTCACTTAACGCCATAGCTGCACCAGACATGTCTTGAGAATACTTTGAGCTCTCACCATCAAAAAACTGGCGCTGCCAAATTTCGAAATTAACCAAAGCCCACAAACGCTCCTCGTGATTCTCCGCGCCGGCTTGATGCCGCTTGACGAGTTGACGAACAAAGGCGGCGTTGAATATTCCGCGGCCAATCGCCCGCTCGCTCAAAACATATTCATCTATTATCGAGCTGTATGCGCCACGAAACCAGGAGGCGATAGGCACGGGAAAACCCATTTTGGGACGCTCCAGGATCGATTGAGGCAGCACGCCTTTCATGCTCTCACGCAAAATATATTTGGTGGTTGCGCCACGCAGTTTTAGCCGCTCGGGCAGGCTACAGGTAAATTCCACCAGCTTGTGATCCAGAAAGGGCACGCGACTTTCCACCGAGGCTGCCATACTCATCTGGTCCTGCTTCATGAGTAACTCATGCAGGTACGTCTTGATGTCAGCATAAAGCAGCCTGTCCAGAAGTGACGTTGCGTCAGTTTCCTCCAAAAAGCTACGAACGCCTGCATAAGGATCGATAAGACCAATGCGCTCACGCGCGACCGGTGACAACAGATCGTTCTGCATCAACAACGGAAATACGGCAAAGTTATCGAAGTAAATACTTTCGATGTCAGGCTTCACATTTAGAAAACTGCGCAAGAGTTTCTGCCTGAATCTGGAAGTTGGGAAAGCTTTGATCGAATTCCGCACGGCTCCCCGAACGCTCGACGGAGTCACGTTCCGATAACGCTCGCCGAACGCGAGATTTAATATTGTTTTGCGATAACGCCCGTAGCCGGCAAGAAGCTCATCACTGCCTTCGCCTGTCAATGCCACCTTCACTTTTTGGGACGCGAGACGTGAGACGAAATAGAGGGCCACACTGGATGGATGCGCCAGCGGTTCATCTTCATGCCACACGAGGCTGGGCAGAACATCAAAAAACTGTTCGGGGCTGACGACGATCTCATGATGATCAGTCTTGAAGGCCTTCGCCACCGTTCGCGCATATGACAGCTCATTTGCTTCACGCTCAGCAAACGCGACGGAAAAGGTCTTGATTGGCTCGGCGATCATGCTGCTCATGACCGCGGCGATTGCCGAAGAGTCTATGCCGCCGGAAAGAAACATTCCCAGCGGGACATCCGCCATTAACCGAAGTCTAACGGAAGCGCGAAAGAGTTCGTGCCACTCAGCAATGTAATCCTGATCGCTTCGGCCGTTGTCTTCAGTTTTTTTGAAGCTGATATCCCAAAACCTTGCAACATGGATTTCGCCGTCGCGCCATAGCAGCGTGTGGCCGGGCAACAGCCGCTTTACCCCACGAAAGAGAGTCTCTTCTGCCGACGTAGCGTGATTGGACAGGTAATCGGGTAACGCGGCGAAGTTGATCTCGGGTTTGATTGCTCCGGCTTCCAGCAGCGTCTTAATCTCCGAACCGAAGTAAAGCGAACCATCGCTGGTGTGCGCGTAATACAGGGGTTTCACACCCAGGCGATCGCGCGCAATAAACAGCTCGCGCTTGCGCTCATCCCAGATCGCAAAAGCGAACATGCCGCGAAGATGATCTACGCAGGACGAACCATGTTCCTCGTAAAGGTGCAGAATAGTTTCGGTATCGCAGTGAGTGCGATAGATGTGCCCACGCGCTTCCAGCTGTTCGCGGAAATCGGCGTGGTTGTAGATTTCACCGTTATAGGTTATGTGCAGCGAGCCATCTTCATTGGTCATCGGTTGATGGCCTGCGCCCACATCTACAATACTGAGCCGGCGGTGCCCAAGACCAACCGCGCCGTCAATAAATATGCCCTGGTCATCCGGCCCGCGATGCGTGATTACGTCGCGCATACGTTCGACGACAGCGGCGTCAATTCTGCGCCCTGATCTACTGGAAAACGCGATGCCGTTTATTCCACACATAACAAGTTTCGCTTGAGCATTTGCCGACTAATCGATGCGCTCTACTAACTCAAGCTATTCTTTCCTGCGAAAGTCACCTGCGAAGGTTGCCTCGAAATCGGCAATTGGCAGTTGGCACTCAAAAATTCTTTTGTCGCTGTCGATTTGAAACTGGCCCTCGACGTTACAAGCGACCAGGTATTCGATTTGTTGAGCTGCCCCTAGCAGCTGCCTACCCTCAAGTTGCAGCGTCCTGCCATTGATTAGCACTAACTGCTCAGGAACAGACGTGTCGGCGCGGGAGAATCGTGCCCAGGTCCACTCGAAATCGGAGGCCAGCCGCGCCGTCTCGATCCGCTCTCCTGTGCGGATCATAACAATGTCCAGCCAAATCTCATTAGCAATCTGAAAAGCCTGTCCGCCTATCGCCTCGATTTCACTAACCTGCCAGCGACTGCGAGTCGAACGCGGGACCAACAGACTCACCGCGTTGCGAGCGCCTCCCAAGCGACCGGAAAAAACGTAAACACGCGAAGCCTCCTTCTGGCCGTAAGCGTGCGAAGCCCAACCGTCTTCCCGTCTCCAGCGACCGTTTTCGGAAAAAGCATTGATATTGAGGCCCTCATCGCCGGTGGCTTCGGCAATAAATGCATCGTCACCCGCCGTTTCAATCAGTGGCGCACAGCCTGGATCGAAGTGGAACCACAGATCGAAATCATGTTCTCCTTCGGATTTCAGGTGATCGCGAATCACCCAATAGTCCTGCTTGAGAAACAAGATGCTTCGGCGATGCATCGCGGGTTGCGGCTGACTCAAGTAACCATCGTGCGCGCCTGTCACGTAGTCGAAGCGGTCCCGACTAATCCAGGCGAGCGCTTGGCATCGAGCAATACTCTTCCACGAAAATGGTCCAGCCGGAACTGACGAAGAGCGTCCGTTTACAGTCAAAGTGTTGTGGGCTTGCGCACTGCGAAACCAATTACGCATCTCCTTTGAGCCGGTGTAAGTGAAAGTTCCCGGATCGACGAGCACCGTCCGTCCGTTCGCGGCCAACTGAAAAGATAACGCGTCTGCATGTGCGTGCCCGCAATTGTCCGTGCCGTGTGGACCGCAATCGAATAGCAGATAGTTTGCTTTTTCCGTCCAGCCATCCCGCATCACGTAATAACCGCCATTTTCAAACGCAACCGATTGTTTCTCGGGGGCTTTAGCCGTTAGCTGTTCGAATTTTTTTAGACCGTCCACTCCCAGCAACCAGAGAGTTTCTTCGGCGGGATCAGCGGCAACGAACTTGTAGTCTGGCCGCTCAAACAAGGCGGCGCCCGTTGACAACGTAGCGCGAAAGTCGTTTGCCGGATCACGAGCGAGCATCACCAGGCGACCGGCATCGTCATCGCCGAACAACGGAGTAGTACCATCCGGTTGGGTGATGTACATCAGATGATCCAGCAGGCTGCTCAATTTGTTACGCAGCTCACTCGTCACCACTTCACCATTGGCCCGCGAGAGAATCAGGAAATGCGTGTAGAAGTCCGTTGTGTAGCGATGATAGTAACTCGATTGTTCAAAGTAGACGCCGTCGGGGCGCACGTGTATGGGAAGCTGCTTCAACAATATGTCTTTTCCCGTTTGGCGCCACCGAACCGCGTCTTTGAATTCAGGTAACAACAGACCCAGATAAAATAGGCCCAGCGCTTCACCCGTTAGGTGTGTGTTTGGACTGAAGTAGGTCGACAGGTAAGTTTCGAGGTGGCGGGCGTGCAGATACAGAAAACTCAAAGCGCGCCTGAATGTTTCAGGGGAAAATGATGGCGAATCTTTGAAGAAGTAGAAGCCCCAGAGCCAGGAAATGGATCGAAACGCGACTTCGAGACTGCTGGCCCAATTAATCCCCAACTTGGGCGGATTTTGGTCCATCCAACTTTCGAGGTGCGCCACAAAAGTTTGCGCGTAGCGTTCGTCATCGGTTAGCCAGTAGGCCTGACCGAGCGTTGTGAAATACTGATGGCGGTTCAACTCCCAAACGATTTTTTTGTCGCCCGCAAGGTTTGGGTCAAGATAATCCAGCTTGCTCCAGTGAACCAGCGGTGTACGTTTTCCAGAAACCGGCTCGAGATGCCAGTCAATCGGTTGAGTGAATCTCAAGTCGGAGAGGCCCAGGAGATCAATGTGTCCGTCGAGGATTCGGTTAGCCTGCTCTAGAATCTCCGATTCAGCCGTCGCGAAGCTCCGGCGCAACTGTGAAATGGTTGCGTTCTTTTCCTCAAAGCCGGCGAAAAACCTGGGCTCAGCGCGGCAACGGAAATGTTCGAACCATTGGTCCGCCGACAACAATTTGCGGGCGATGCGTTGAGAATCCTGCAACGCAATTAGCTCGCGCTCGTTTGGTAGTCTGGTCAACGACGACCAACCGTGGCGCTCGGCGAAAGCGGCGAGCGCCTGCGAGCTGCGCACGTATAATTCGTCAGAGCGCAGTTTTGTGATTTTCTTTAAGTCTGGCACGGCGTTGGCTACTGTCTTCTTTTTCTACAAACTCCGCGGTTGCTAATAACGCACCGTTGGGCTCGAACGTTCTAGGACGAACTTGGAGCTCGCGGGCCAGCTCGTAATAGAGATCCAACCACTGATCGTGAACAGCGTCCCACTTGTATTTCCTACACTCTTCACGCGCCTGCTCGATAATGGATTGCGCCAACGGCGGATCGTTTAGCAAGCGCAATGCATTAGCAGCAATCTGTTCATGATCACCTCGTGACACGACTAACGCGGTCTTTCCTGGTGAGACCATATCTGGGATTCCCCCGGCATCAGTTGTGACCACTGGCAGTCCGCAGGCAAACGCTTCAAGCAGCGAAAGCGGTTGATTGTCTGTTTCCGAACCATTCAGAAAGATATCAGCCGAATCGTAAAGCTCAACTATTTTTTCTGGCCCAACTCTTCCGGTAAATTCCGAGTTTTGCAGGCTTAGATCGCGTGCCAGTCGTTCGAGAGCTATTCGCTCCGGACCATCCCCAGCGACGATGAGTCGTGCGTCAGGTAAGGCCTCCTGAATAATCGCGAAAGCACGCAGGACCCGATCGACGCCATAATGTTTTTCGAAGTTTCGATTGGAAAGGAATATCGGACGCAGCGATCGCCTTTCGCGAAAGGGAAAGCGATCCATTTCAATTAAGTTATGAATCGACTTCGCGTGAAGATCAAACTGCGCAAAGACGCGGACCAGGTATTCCGATGGTACAACCAGCTCGTCAGCGAGCCGGATAACAGGAATGGCGGATCGACGCCAGCGCAGCAAATGATCTTCAGCTTCGCCACTATGGTAGTTGAGCAGAATTCTCTTTCCGTAAAGCTTACTTATGATTAGCGCCGGCGTTGGCGCCAGTAAGAACGAAAAGTATGAAGCGGAAAAAATATGGATAACGTCGTGCTTTCGCACCCGCGTGAAGAGCGAAGCTATATACGCGATCGAGGTAAAGACCGTGCGCACATATTTGATCCGTTGCAACCAACGCAGCGGCGCGGGTAGACGAGGATTGACCGCCAAAAAGCCGGCTTCCAGCGTGGGTTCCTGCTTTAGTCGCTCCAGTAAGCGCGCCGCTTGAATAGCCTGTCCACCCAGGATATCAAACGAGGGAGCCACAATCAGCACCCGCAGCTTTTGTGTTTTCGTTGAGATTGGCATCAGCAATTCGCCTACTTAGCTTTCAACAGTTTACTGTAAAGCTCCTCGGTCCGTTGGAGCTGTGCCGCACAGGAAAATTTTTCTTCGACGACCTGTCTCCCTTCCTCCCCAAATGCGCGCGCTTTTTCCGGCTGGCGCAGCAGCGAGATAATTCGCTCTGCCATCGTCTCGTCATCGCCTGACTTCACAAGGTAACCGGTGACACCGTCGATAATAGCTTCTCTGGCTCCGCCGACGTCTGTTGCCACTACAGGACGAGCGGCAGCCATATACTCAAGAATAGAGTTCGAAAAGCCTTCGGCTTTCGAACTCAGCACGCAAACGTCCGAGATGCTCAGCAATTCTGCGATCTTTTCACAGCGACCCAGGAAGAATGTGCTGCGATCAATTTCCAGCTCCCTGGTCAGAGCACGAATCGAATCAGTCAATTCACCTTCCCCGGCAAGGAGGAAGTTAGCGCCCGGATAATTCGCTTTGATACGCCGCGCCGCGCGCAGGAACATAGGATAGTCCTTCACCTCATGACGCATATTAGCCACGATCGTAACAAAGCTTCTCAGACCGTGGTCAGCCTCCGGCGGCAGCCCCAGCAATGAAAGTACCTCTGGCCGCGACCGCGTGGAAGCCAGGCGGGCAATATCCAACCCGTTGTAAAGTACAGTGATCTTTGCGCGCTCAATTCCCTGCTCAATCAGTTTGTTGCCCACCGCCTGCGAATTGGCGATGACGTGATGCGCCAGTTTATAGGCGATGCCCTGTGTTGCATCTTGCGCTCCTGTTCTCATGCCGCCCGTTTCTCTCATTGAAGCGATGCGCACGGGCGTTCGCGCAAGACAGCCGGCTGCCATGCCAAACACATTTGTATAGAAGTCGTGACTATGGAGAATGTTGATTCTTTCCCGACGCAAGAAGGCAACCAGCCGTCGGAGCTGCAGCACGGCGTTGCCGTCGTAAAAACTGTTGAGCGGAAACGAGGGGATCTCGGCGATGTCTAATTCATCAGCGGTGGCCCGCAGGGTTCCCTCAGGGCTTAGACTTGCAAGGCGAACATCGAAGCGGCCGCTCTCACCGAGAAGGCGGGTTAACTGGATTGCCTGACGCTCAGAACCGCCCTGATGGAAGCTGTCGATCAATTGAAGAACTACTGGCTTCAACTAAACTCCGTTGACTAAACTGATTCAGGAACCAGGTTGATGTTATGGCGGCGCGAGCGCAACCCGTTTTCATCAACGAACTGACGCTGCCACAACTCAAGCATGAGCAACGCCCAAAGACTGACCGAATGATCACGGCGGCCGCGTTCATGTTCGTCCAGCAATGTCGCGAGGTAGGCTGGATTGAGGTATCCACGCTCTCGTGTGCGGGAGTCGGTGAGCACCTCGTGCATTTGTTCTCTCAACTGCTGATTGATCCATTCCTGCACCGGGACACCAAACCCCTGTTTGGGTCGGTTTAGAATTTCTTTAGGAACCAGATCACTGACAGCGCGTTTCAGGATGTGCTTTGTCTCATTCCCCGCGAGTTTCATGGAAGCCGGTATGCTGGTGACGAAGTCAATCAGCTTATGATCGAGTAAAGGTGCGCGAGCTTCGAGAGAGACTGCCATGCTCATGCGGTCGACCTTGGTCATGATGTCGCCTGGCAGGTAGGTTTTACTATCCAGGTACAAGAGTCGATCCAGGGAATTGCCGGTGCTTACTTTTGCAGCAAGTTTGTTGAAACAGCGTGTCACCCAATCGGTTTCTCCCAGTCGACCGCGAAAGTCCGACGAGTAGAGCGATTCCTTATTAAGGCGGGTAAAAACAGAAACACTGTCCAGATAACGATCGATAGGGTCGAGGGATATGTTGTGAATGAAGTTCCGACCCAGAGTGCCATGAGGGAGATGTGAACTGAGCGGTTGCATCAGTCCTTTTCTCAACACCCCAGGCATCAGAGAGTACGCAGTCTTGCCTTGTTCGATCACGTAACGCGTGTAACCAGCGAAGAGCTCATCGCCGCCATCACCCGACAGAATAACGGTAACGTGCTCGCGAGCGAGCTTGGAGACCATGTAGGTTGGAATCGCAGAAGAATCGGCAAAAGGTTCATCAAAATGCCAGGCGAGCTCATCAACAATACTGCAAATCTCGGGAGTAACAATAAATTCGTGATGGTCGGTGCCGTACTTTTTAGCCGTGAGTCGCGCGTATTGAAGTTCGTTGTAACTGTCTTCATGAAAGCCAATGGAAAACGTCTTTACCGGCTGATCCATGTGCCGAGCCATTAGCGCCACTACTGTGCTGGAATCGATGCCTCCGGAAAGAAAGGCCCCAAGCGGCACGTCAGACATCAAACGCAAGCGCACTGATTCGTCGAGCAGTGAGCTAAGTTCCTCAAGATAGTCGTCTTCGTTTCGGCTCTCTGTCGGTGTGAATTGAAAGTCCCAGTACTCAGAAACGCGGACCGCCCCGTTGCTGAAGCTGAGCAAGTGTCCTGGAGACAGCTTGTGAATGCCGCGAAATATGCTTAGCGGATCGGGGACATAGCCAAGCGTCAGGTAAGCATCGAGCGCTTCCGTGTCAACTTCTCTAGACACGTCCGGATGCTGGAGGAGAGCCTTTAACTCAGAACCGAAAACAAATGTGCCGTTTTGAGTAGTTGTGTAGTAGAGCGGCTTTTTCCCCGCGCGATCGCGGGCGATGAAGAGCTTGCGAGATTTGTCGTCCCAGAGAGCAAAGGCGAACATGCCTCGTAAATGCTTTACGCAGGATTCGCCATACTCCTCGTAGGCATGAACGATCGTCTCCGTGTCGGACCTGGTTTTGAATTGATGCCCTCGGCCTTCAAGTTCTTTCTGCAAATCACGGTAGTTGTAAATCTCTCCGTTGTAAACAATTGTTGCCGAGCCATCCTCATTACAGATCGGCTGCTGCCCTCCAGCCAGATCGATGATCGAGAGCCGGCGCATTCCCAAAGCCACGCCGTCCTTCAGCATAACCCCCTGATCATCCGGACCACGATGCGTGATGACGCGACACATGCGATCAAGTATCAGCGCACGCTCTTCCGCCACTCGCGCTTCAGCGGAGTCCCACAGATCAATGAATCCTGCTATGCCACACATGCCGGTCAGCGTTTTGCATTGAAAGAAATACTGTTCATTAGATGAATTTTGACAAAATCACGAGTTCTAATTCGGGTACGAATTATCCAGATTTTTGTTAACACATTCATGGACATGAGACGACTGCGAAGCTGCCATCGGCGTCGTTACGAATCTCAACGGTACAGCTTGCTTCATTTACCCACCGAGCCAAAACATCACGTTCCCCGGGTCGATCTGCGTCATCGAGCAGAATCAGCGCATCAGGCGCCAGTCGCTGTCGAAAGACCGGAAGTAGTCCGTATCGGCCACCTTTACAATCACCAGGTGGACCATCACAGATGATAAGAGAGAAAAGTTTAGGCAGATGATCAAGCGGCGCATCATACCAACTAAAATCTCCGTAATCGCGCAACTGCGCAGCACAGACTGTTACATGCTCAATGCGATTACGCTTAAGTGTGTCGCTTAGATTAATCTGCCATTCGCGAGAATGTTCGAGCGACCATACCTCTACTCCTCGACGTCCGGCGAAAAGCCCGAGAAGAATACTTGTGAGTCCGCTACCACACTCAAGGATAGGACCTTTGGTCTCATTTGCCCTTTTTGAGACCTCATCTAAATAATCCAATCTGGCTGCAAAACCTTCATTGCCCCATATTCCTGCCAGCTGTGCCAATGCCTCACGACTAGGTAGCTCACCCACCGGAAGACGTTTGAACCCCTCAATAGACTTCCGCAAGTTGTGTGAGCGCAGTTTAGTCTGAATCCACTGCCTCCACTGACTTGGTACTAGTTTTTTTGTTTTGCTGTTAATGATCCGCAACACTAGCCCATCACCGTTGTAACGCAATATTCGACTGATATTATGCTTTTGAAGGACGTCGGTCTTGTTCGCGCACACCTATGTTTGAAAAGGAGCCTCGTGGCGTCTAATGACCAGGAGCACGGTATTTTTGACATCGCGCAGTGCATCTCTTCCGCTCGTCGTTGCTAATAAGACCAGCAGCGCCGTCGCTATCGCCGCAACAGCACAAAATCCGATCCCAAAAAACGGGTTTGATATCTCTATCAATCTGCGCAAGGCATAGCAGACAATCAATGCAGCCAGAGAGGCGAACGCGATATGACTGACAGTTCTGTAAAAATCGCCGGCCCTGACTGGCCCCTTCCGCCCTACGAACCAAAACAATAACGGATAAGTAATGCAAAGCTGCACTAGAGAATAACTAGTTGCAACGCCCAGGGCGCCCCAAGGCAACCCCGCAATGATTGAACCTACCGTTATCGGAGCGCTTATCAGACCCCATTTGAACATATCATGACTTCTGCCTTGTGTCAGGAAGAGCCATCCAGTCGTATTCACTATGGGCTGAAAAATTCCAACGATACCGAGCAACCGAAATATACTTGTGGTGCCAGCCCACTGAGGACCTAGGACGATGGCTACCAGCCAATCCGCAGTTACTATCATTAATACAACACAGGGCATCGTCAGAATCGCTATCTTCTGCAACATCCTCAAGTAAGCTTGTCGGTATCGCTCCGCTGAATCCGTCATTCTGCTGAGAGCTGGTATAGCGACGGAAGTAATGGGCTCATTAATCTGATCGAGAGGCAAGGTCATCAGTTGATAAGCCCTGCCATACAGTCCGAGTTGTTGCGCGCCCCAGAATTTTCCAATTAACAAATTATCAAGATTTCTGGAGAAATAGTTGACAATGGAAAAGCCAGTGAAGTTTCTGCCAAAGACAATCATCGACTTAACACCAGAGTTTCGCCTCGGCAGCCCCGGGCGCCATCTGCACGCAAGCCATACTATGACTGTGTTGGTTCCCAGTACTGCGAGTTGACTAAAAACCAGAGACCAGTATCCGAAACGAAAAATAGCGAAAGCGATTCCCACTAGATACCCAACAATCATCGAAACTAAATTCGTCGTTGCCAGGACGCCGAATCTCATTTGCCTTCGTAGTAACCCTTCATGTTGAACAGCCAGGCCTCCCAGCAAGAAACCGGCCGCTGTGAGGGCGGTGATTCCGATTAAACGGCGATCCCCATAGAACCAGGCTACGGCGGGCGAAAGCAATAAGGTCAATAATGTAGTGGCCAAACTGAAAGCGACATTAACCCAGAAAAGATTGCTTACCTGGGCTGAGCTGATCTTATCCTGTTGAATGAGCGCCACAGAGAGTCCTAAATCCTTAAACATTGAAACAAAGTTAGTAAAGAAGGCGACCATGCCAATCAGCCCGTAATCATTGGGCGTCAACAATCTCGCCATCACGGACGTCGCAATAATCGTAACGACAAATTTAGCTGCCTGGGAACTGATCGCTAACGCACCGCCCCGAGCCGCGCGACTGCCAATATTGGCCTGCAAATGTGCCGTTTGAAATATGAGGTCTTCATTGGGCGAAGGCGGCGATGAAGAAGGACTTTCGACCACAATTTTATTCTCTTTCGGATCCATTGTGATTCGCTAAGCAAAGAACGCGACCTGGCTTCCACATTCGAAGGTTGAAGCCAGCCGCCACTAAGATTCAATCAACAGCCACTATGCTCAAAGCCGGGCGAAATTTGCGAGTTTGTGTGGCTACACCTAACGCGCAGCCGGCACTGGGAATCGCCATCATTGATTCAATCGTGCTCTGCACCAATGACGCAGAAGCTGAGGAACTGTGCGCATCCCCGCCAAAACCAATCGCAACTTCCAACTATGCAGATGTTCTTGCGCTGACTTAAAGGAAACGAACGAGGAGGCGAAATCTCCACTTACCAAAAGCTGCTTGCCTCTGATTACGTCGGCCGTAGCCTTCCGCAATAGGACCGTCCGCTCTAAGGCAGTTCGTTCCGCCACCGTCAGGTCATTCCGCCGGCTCGCCTTTTCAAGCACACGCAGTTCGCCTTGCAAAGATTTCCAGGGATCGGAGGCCAGACTGCCCTGATA
>JBOGOP010000033.1:0-31443 GCA_050747225.1 Pyrinomonadaceae bacterium | reverse complement strand
GTGCTGTTCTACCACGCTTTTGGAGTTCAGCAATTGAATGTTAAATTCAAGCAAGAAAAACTGAATCACTGCAACTCAAGTTTACGTATTGTACATCCTTAGGGTTGCAGCAAGCGCAGGTCTTTTAGTTTCTTTTATCAAATACGAACACCTCCTGGTCAAGAGGTCTCGAACGGAATCCGAAAATGAGCATCCTTTCCATTTTTTTGAATCTTAGTCTCTCGCTATTTTTGTTGGTGCCCGCCGTGGCAAACGATTGGACTGAATGGCGCGGGCCGGCGCGTGATGGCATTTCTCCCGAAAAGGGTTTGCCCACAGCCTGGTCGCCTGCGGGACAGAACCTGGGCTGGAAAGTTCCCTATGGTGGACGCTCCGCGCCGATCGTGATGGACAATCGAGTGTACCTTCAAAACACCGCCGACAAAGGCGAGCTGGAGCAGGAACGCGTAATGTGCTTCAACGCCGATACAGGAAAACTTCTCTGGGAGCACCGCTTCAATATCTACCTGAGCGACGTACCACCACACCGCGTGGGCTGGGCTTCACCTGTCGGTGATCCGGCCACTGGAAATGTCTACGCGTTTGGAGTCGGCGGAACTCTGTTGAGCCTGTCGCGGGAGGGAAAAGTTCTTTGGGAACGCTCGCTCGGCGAAGACTTTGGTTTATTGACGACGCACGGCGGCCGCACAGTCTCGCCAATCATTGATGGCGACCTCGTGATTATTAGTGGCGTCACCTTCCAGTGGGGCCAACACGCTCGCGGCGCTCACCGCTTCATGGCTTTCGACAAGAAGACTGGCGAGACTGTTTGGGTGAGCGCTCCCGGTGGCCGGCCTTACGATACGACTTATGCGGCGCCCATTATCGTGAACGTAAACGGAACCCGACTGCTGATCCAGGGCGCCAGCGACGGCGTAGTCCATGCGATCAAACCGCAGACCGGTGAGCCCGTTTGGAAATATGAAATCAGTAAGCGGGGTCTCAACACTGGAACCGTCGTTCACGGCACCACCGCGATCCTGACGCACAGTGAAGAGAATCTCGCCTCGAGCGAGATGGGCATGATGGTCGCCGTAGACGCGACTGCAAAAGGTGAAATCAAGAAAGAGCAGGTGAAGTGGAGCACATATGGCTGGCAAGGTGGTTTCTCTTCTCCGGTCCTTGATGGCGATCGCCTTTATCAGTTGGACAACAGCGCCAACCTCGCCGCCTTTGACGTGAACACTGGTAAGCAATTGTGGTTGAAGAGTCTCGGCACGGTCCAAAAGGCTTCGCCCGTACTGGCCGACGGCAAACTTTATGTAGGCACCGAGAATGGAAAATTTTATATCCTCAAACCGAGTGCTGCAGGCTGTGAGATTCTCGATGAGGATCAACTCGGAACCGAAGCGCTGCCTGAGGCGATCATCGCTTCAGTTGCAATCGCAAATGGCAGGGTGTTTGTCGTTAGTGATTCGCATATGTACGCCATCGGAAAAAAATCCAAGCCCACGCGCCAACCGGTGTCAGCAGTAGCGACGCAACCTTCGAACCCAAACCCGGTGGTAACTCACGTTCAAGTTGTTCCCACCGAACTAATTCTGAAGCCTGGCGACAAGGTGAACTTTCGTGTTCGTCTCTACGACGAGCGCGGTGTTTTCATTCGTGAAGAACCGGCGGCTACCTGGTCGCTCGATCAATTGAAGGGCGATGTTTCGAATGGTCAGTTTGTCGCCGCCACGGATCCGATTGCGCAATCAGGTCTCGTCAAAGCAACCGCCGGCGGCGTCACCGGATCAGCAGGCGTACGCGTCTTCCCGCCTTTGCCCTGGAGCAACGACTTTGAAGCAATGGCGCTCAACAGCGTTCCGGCAACATGGGTGAATTCGACCGGAAAGTTTGTGGTACGCGATCTCAATGGCAACAAGGTATTGGTTAAGACAACAGATGGCTCTTCGTTGATGAGTCGCGCTCGCGCTTATTTCGGACCATCGGACTGGTCAAACTACACCGTCGAAGCCGACATCAATGCGACGCAAAAACGAAGGCAGCAAGGGGACGGCGGAGTTATCGCTCAGCGTTATGCGCTGGTGCTCTTCGGCAACAGTCAAATGCTTCATCTGGAACCATGGCAACCGGAGACTAAACGAACCGTAACGATTCCTTTCGCCTGGAAGCCGGACAAGTGGTATCGCATGAAACTTCAGGTTGAGAATCTTCCTGATGGAAAGGTGCGTGCGCGCGGCAAAGTCTGGCTCGCCAGTGAAACGGAACCTGCGGCCTGGATGATCGAGCGCGTTGACCCGATCCCCAATCGACAGGGCGCACCGGGAATCTTCGGCAGTGCGCTGGCGGAACTTTATTTCGATAATCTGAAGGTATATGCGAATAAGTAGGCGGTGGGCAGTGGGCAGTGGGCAGAAGACAGAAGACAGAAGACAGAAGACAGAAGACAGAAGACAGAAACATACTTGTAACTGGGAAGGAATGCACTGAAAAATGAGAAGTAACAGGAATACTAAACGAAATATTTTTACTCAGAGACGCTTAACAATCGTATTCGTCACGTTAGCAATGGGTATCCTGCCTACTGCCTTCTGGCTTCTGCCTACTGCTCTCGCTTCCGATCCCGGTAGCGGCGACTGGCCAATGTGGGGCGGCACGCCTGATCGCAACATGGTCTCCAACATGAAAGGCCTGCCGATCGACTGGGACGTAAAGGCGAAAAAGAATGTTAAGTGGGTCGCCCAACTCGGTTCGCAGACCTACGGCAACGCAGTTGTCTCCGGTGGCATGATTTTCCTGGGGACGAACAACGAAGGACTGCGTGACCCGAAGATCACTGGCGACAAGGGCGTGTTGATGGCGTTTCGGGAATCGGATGGCCAGTTTATGTGGCAGATGGTTCACGACAAGCTGGTGGCCGGGCGCGTGAACGACTGGCCTTACCAGGGTGTCGCCTCTTCGCCGCTGGTTGAAGGCAACCGCGTTTACTACGTTTCAAATCGCGCCGAATTGATGTGTCTGGATACGGAAGGCTTTCGCGACAAAGAGAACGATGGCCCCGTGACTGACGAGAAGTTGACTGGCGAGTTTAATGCCGACGTTGTCTGGCGCTTCGATATGATCGAAGAGGTGGGTTCGCTACCGCACAATCTCGCGAATTCATCGCCGGTTTCCTTTGGCGATCTCGTTTACGTCAGCACGTCAAACGGACAGGATGAGAGCCACGTCAACATTCCTTCGCCAAAAGCACCGGCGATTATCGCTGTCAACAAGAAGACAGGGAAACTGGTCTGGGAAGACAACTCTGTCTTTGACAAGATTTTGCATGGGCAGTGGTCGTCGCCGACCGTCGGAAAGATCGGCGGCGTTGATATGGTGATTCACGCGCAGGGCGACGGCTGGATTCGTGGTTATGAAGCACTGACCGGCAAGAAACTTTGGGAGTTTAATACCAACCCAAAGGATTCTGTCTGGCCCAAAACCCGTAATGAACTAATCAGCACTCCCGTTGTTTATGAAGACAAGGTTTACATCGCTAATGGTCAGGATCCGGAACACGGCGAGGGCATCGGTCACATGTACTGCATCGACGCCACCAAGCGCGGCGACATTACTACGACGGGAATGGTCTGGCACTACGACAAGATTCGGCGCTCGATTTCAACTCCAGCAATCAAAGATGGCGTCGTGTATGAATCCGACTTTAGCGGGTTTTTGCATGCGCTTGACGCGAAGACCGGACAGGTCTACTGGACTCACGATCTGTTCGCGGCTGTTTGGGGGTCGCCATTGCTGGTGGACGGAAAACTGTACATTGGCGATGAGGACGGTGACGTCTTGATCATGCAGGAGGGCAAGACGAAAAAAGTGATCGCCGAAATCAACATGGGTAGCTCCGTTTACTCGACCGCCGTGCCGGCGAATGGAGTTCTCTACATAACGAATCGTAACCAGCTTTACGCGCTGGCGGAGACTCCAGCTGCGAAACCTACGGAGACGCCCAAATGACGGATCAGCGGGGATAAACCACCCTTCCGAACCTGAGAGGTGTTTCAAGTTGCGAGTTTTGAGCCATAGTTCAAGCCTTCAGTCTTGAAAGAAGTCATTCACTGTTGAAAGGCTCTCAGGTTGGGAAGGGTGGTTCACGCCCGCTCATGCGCAACGAACATGGAAACATTCGATTACCAGCCTCGTACTCGCGTCGTCTTTGGCGCCGGCGCCATCAGCCGCCTCGGCGAATTGGCCCGTGAACTAAACTTTCGCAAGACGTTGCTGGTAGCCGATCGCGGCCTGGTTAAGTCTGGCCATGTAGCGGAAGCTTTGTCTCCGTTGCATGACTCAGGAATTGAAGTTGTTGAGTTTCACGATTTCGATGTCAACCCTGACACGGTGATGGTAGAAGCCGGTCGCGACTTCGCTAGCTCTTTAAATATCGATTCGATCATCGCGCTGGGCGGCGGCAGTTCTCTTGACTGTGCCAAGGGGATCAATTTCCTGCTGACCAACGGCGGACGCGTGGGCGACTATCAAGGCTACGGCAAAACAGTGCGGCCTTTGTTGCCGATGATCGGAATTCCCACTACCGCCGGAACCGGCAGCGAAGCGCAAACCTACGCCTTGATTTCCGACGCGCAGACTCACATCAAGCTAGCCTGTGGTGATCCGAAGGCAGCCTTTCGCATTGCGCTTCTTGATCCAGCGTTGACGTTATCGCAACCTCCCGACATTACCGCCACCTCAGGTTTTGACGCGATTGCTCACGCGGTCGAGACTTTTGTGACTACCGGGCGAAATGCATTTTCCGAAATCTTCTCCCGTCAGGCGTGGTGTCTCCTGGAGCGCAACTACGAACGGGTATTAACACAGCCGGACGATCTCGAAGCACGCGGCGCAATGCAACTAGGGGCTTACTTCGCCGGCGTGGCGATCGAGAACTCTATGCTGGGCGCTACTCATGCTTGCGCAAACCCGTTAACTTCGCACTACGGAACCGCGCATGGAGCGTCGATCGCAATGTTGCTGCCTTCAGTGGTGCGCTGGAACGCGCCGGCTGCGGCGGCGCAATACGCCGAGCTGCTGAAACTTTCGAGTGCAAATGCAGAAGCCGCCGGCGGGGATTCGACCGAAAGCCTGGCTCGCCGACTCGAAGAACTCGCCATGGCGGGAGGACTCGACCGGACACTTGGTGGAGCAGGCGTGCCGCTCTCCGATCTGTCGATGTTGGCGGAAGAGGCGGCCGAGCAGTGGACTGGACGATTCAATCCGCGACCGTTCGATTCCAGGGGGGCGTTGGAGGTTTATCAGTGCGCGTTCTGAAAGAACAGAAGGCAGAAAGCAGTAGGCAGAAAGCAGTAGGCAGTAGGCAGTAGGCAGAAAAGGAATATCAGGTGATGAGACTCAAACGGGACAAACCTATGGAAGCCAAAAGATTGTACTCTGCCTTTGGCTTTCTGCCTTCTGCCTTCTGCCTTGTGCTTACTGCCTTGTGCTGTTGGCCTGGCGCGCTACACGCCCAGGACACACCGGCAGACAACTGGTCGCAGTTTCGTGGTAACCAGCAACTCACTGGCGTGTCAAACTCAGCCGTTCCCAATGAACTAAAGGTCTTATGGACCTACGAAGCCGGTGAGTCGATCGAATCGTCGGCTGCAATTGTGGGCGGGACCGTTTTTGTTGGTTCACAGAAAGGCGAACTCGTTTCGCTCAACCTGGAAAACGGATCCGTCTTTTGGAAATACCACGTAGACTCGCCTATCGGAGAGTCGTCACCGGCTTACAGCGATGGCGTCGTGTACATCGGGGACCTAGGCGGCTGGTTCCATGCGGTCAATGCGAGTAATGGCAAGAAGCTTTGGGCGTTCAAGGCGGGAAGCGAGATCAAGTCTTCTCCAGTGGTGATCGGTGACCGCGTTCTAATCGGTTCTTACGACCAACATCTCTATTGCCTATCGACTCGTAACGGCTCGGTAATTTGGAAGGTTAAGACCAACGGCCCGGTCCACTCCACGCCGAGCATCTCAGCAGGCGTTGCTTTTATCGCCGGTTGCGATGAACTCTTTCGCGGCATTCGCGTTTCCGACGGTCACGAGATGTTCAATATCTCCTCGGGCGCGTACACCGGAGCCTCACCAGCGATCAGTGGCGACTTAGCTTATTACGGAACCTTCGATAACGAAGTGTTGATGGTGAGCCTGAAGGAACATAAGGTCGGCTGGCGCTATCAACACCCGCAGCGCCATTTTCCTTTTTATTCATCTGCAGCCGTGACTCGGAACCGCATCGTGGTGGGTGGGCGCGACAAAATGGTTCATGGACTGAACCCCACCGGTAAGGAAGCATGGACTTTCACAACGAACGCACGAGTAGAGTCTTCGCCGGCGATTGCAGGAGGACGAGTTTTTGTCGGTTCAAATGATGGACGATTCTATGTGTTGAATCTCAACACCGGCGCCAAGCTCTGGGAGTTCAACGCCGGTGCGCCGCTGTCCGCCTCACCCGCGATCGGCAGGGGCCGCATCGTCATTGGCTCGCAGGATGGTCGGCTTTATTGCTTTGGATGAAGTTTGGCCCCGTGTTTACGCGGATGAACGCGGATATGAAGAAATCCAACTAAGGCAGCACCCATATCGGCTAAGTAGAGTGAGCTAATAATTCAGCTCCGCATGCTGTCAACTAAAGTTGCCGATCCCTTCTTCCGATCCGCGTTCATCCGCGTAAAGCCGCGGCTAATTCTCATTCACGCGCGCCTCACCTATCCCTGAAAGCTGAAATACTTTGCGACGGTCGCCTGGCTGGGCTTCTTCGTTAACAGAGACACGATCACCATAAGCAACGTTGAGACGAGCACCATCGGCACAACCGGCATGAAGCCAAAGACTGCAGTGCCGCCGGGAGTACGCGTAAGAACCTCCGTCCCGCCGACAGCCCAGGCCACTATTGGCGGACCCGGTGCAGGCGCGGGTACTGCATGCTGAAAGACAGCAACAGCGACTACTGCCGCTGCGACCCAAAGCGTCACTGCCAACGCGCCCCACTTCGTACTTCCCTTCCAGAAAAGTGCCGCAACCAGCAAGGGTGACAGCGCTGCGAAACCTGAGAAGGCATACTGTATTGCCAACTCAAAGATCGTCTCCGGAGCTCGCAAGGCAACCGCGTAAGCAACAATTGTGATGATGACGATGAAGAGGCGCCCGGTGTGCACTTGCACAGCTTCTCCGAATCGCCGCTTGCCCCCATAGAAGGCAAAGACGTCCTCCGTGAACATCGTCGAAAGCGCCAGGATCTGCGAATCGCTCGCCATCACCGCCGCCATAATGCCCGCGCCGAGCAGTCCCGCAAGCCAGAGCGGCGCGTAACGCCGTAGCAGCAGCATGATGACGTCGTCTCCCGCGGCCTGTTCGCGCAATTCGTCGCGCGCTTCCGGCGCCATTTTTTTTCCCTGCGTCGCCAGTACGCGCCGTGCTTCCTGCCTGGCCCTGATTTCCGGAACGTCTGTAACTCGATTTGCCATCACGCCCAGAAAAACACAGGGCAGCCAGATGGCGAGGATGCAGAGCGGGTAGAAGATCACCGTCTTCTTGAAGTGGTTCATCTTCTCCGCCGTCAGACAAAAGATGAGGATGTGTGGAAATGCTATGGCCGACAGTGGAATGAAGGTGTAACTAAAGAAATAGAGTGGCGAGATTCGTTCGCGCGTGAGTAGGGGGGCGAGTGCTGGAGAAGCAAGCATGGCATTGGCCGCGTTGCGAAATCCGCCCATTCCGACTCCGATAACAACGATAGCGATGACGCCAAAAGTTAAGAAGAGAATTGTCTGAAATGTATTGACCCAGGCCGTGCCACGCATGCCGCCGAAGAACACGTAACTCATGACCACCAGAGCAACGATTGCCCCACCAAACCAGTAAGGCACAACGCCCCCGCTAATGACCTTGAGCGTGGTGCCGCCACCCATGATGCCGATGATGATATAGGGAACGAGCAACACCGCCTGCACCACGAAGATGACGGTTCCGATGTGTCCACACTCCCAGCGATCGCGAAACATCTGCACCGGCGTCATAAACCCGAATTTCTTGCCCAGCGCCCAGACACGCGTGCCGATTAAGAAAATGGTGAGCGGAATAACCATTCCCGAGGAAGATGCCATCAGGCCAAAGGTGACGATGCCGTTTGAAAACGCATGGCCTGACGAGCCAAGGATGGCAAAGGCAGTCATGTTTGTCCCAAAGAGCGAGAAGAGAAACACGAAGGGACCAAGCGAACGACTGGCCAGAAAGTAGTCTTCCGGTTTCTCGTTTCCTTTTGCCTTTCGGAAAGCAAAGATGCCGATGTAGAGAACCGCTACCAGGTAGATGAAGACGAAGATTGCTGGGATCAACGTGCCGTTTCCTCCTCAGTCTTTTTCTGTTCGATCTCCTGCTCGAGATGTTGAGGCCAGGCAAATTTCACGAGTAGCCACATGAGCAATGCTGCTGCCACTGAAAAGCAGCCTTGATAGAAAAGCCCGATCGGAACAAAGCCAAAGACGAGCGGATGGGCTGTGCGCCAAAACCAAAAATCCTGGTGCAGGACGTAGAGCGCGAGGACGGCAACGATCAGAAGGATTCGTTTCATGATTGTTCAGTTGACTTGCCAGTCTTACGAAGACTTAGCTCATTGGAAAGCAGCTAACAATAGTTCAGGAGACTATTTGGACAGACAATATAAGATGAAACAAGTGGAAAACGCTATTCGTGCTTAACCGCGTGATGGTTCAGTTCATAATTTCGGCTAAACCGGCCAAGTGATTGGCTGGGAGCTCGGTCGTCCCGCCCGCAGTGAGCGCGAAGCGCGAAAATGGATTGGGCAAGGTCTCCACGAAAGAACTGGCGCCTTCGGCGCGTTGCAAGCGAGACGCCCGCGCTCCCAGCAGAACGCTTGAGTCCTATTGCGTGGCGAGTCTTTGCAGTGCAGCCATCGCATGGGCGAGCTCGCCGCGGGTAAGAGGTCTCGACGGATAGAAGGAGTTGCCGCTCGGGAGAATGCCTTTCGCGATCGCCAGCGACACATAACCACGCAAGCTGCTGGGAATGGAAAGCGCGTCGAGCACGGCCAGCGGAGTATTGGAGCTCTCAGCTTGCGCACGCAAACCGGCGGCGCGAACCAACGCTACTGCGGCCGTTAAGCGGTCCACTGAATCGTAAGGCCGGAATTTTCCGCCCGCAGTCGTGTTGATGAAGAGCGGACCACCGGGCGCCGCTTGCGCGCTTTCTACAAACGGCATCGTGTTGGAATCATGGGCGTCTGAAAAGCTGACCTGCCCCGGCAAGTATTGCGGCACGCGACCACCGAGCACTAACGCCGTCGCCAGATCAGCCCGCGTTACCGCAAAGTCGCTGCGAAACTTGCTACCCAACGGCCACATCGTGTAAGTCCGAAGGCTCTGGTAAATCTCGTTGCGCGACGTTTGATCCAGGCCTGAGATGTCTGACATCGGCGCATACTGCGCGCGACTGACCTCCAGCACGCCAACATAATCCTGCGAGCCCACTCCCACTCCCAAAGTGTTCACGATGTTGGCCTGCCACGAACCGGCCGACGGTGAGCTTATCGCGACGCGTTCACGCTTGCCTGTCAGGCCCGGCAGATTGATGCTGTTCGACTGTGAATTAAGCTGGCCCGATGGAGCGTAAACGTTCAACCCGAGATCGTTCAGGCTGGAAAGGGGTCCCCAGGAAATCTGCACCGACGCGAGCAACGCGTTACTCGGAATCGTTAACGGTGACACGGAAACAGAGCCAGGTTGAACTACTCCGGAAAAAGTCGCTGCCGGATCATTGATGAATTGCACTTGTCCGCGGTCGAGCGTCCCACGCCACGTTCCCAATGATCGATCGGGAAAAGCCGCCTGTAAGACAGCCGCATGCACGTTGAGCATGCCAGTGCCGACTTCGTGTTGATAATAAGGAGGCAGCGGCGTTGCGGTGCGCTGCAGAATGTCCTTCACCTGCGCCGGCGTAAGATTGGGATTGGCTTCAAGTATCAGAGCGATGGCGCCTGCGACTTGCGGCGTGGAAAAACTAGTGCCACTCGACGTCGTGTAGTAAGGCAAGTCAGCCGCATTGAGGCGTTGTGTGTCCGCCCCTGCCAGGCCTTCAGCCCCGGTTACGTTGGCGATTCCCGAACCACGTAAACTAATCACGTTGACGCCGGGGGCAACCAGAGTCGGATGAAACATTGCACTGGCGAAATCACCGCGAGAAGAAAAACTCGCAAGGTGACCCGGAGTGTCGGTTGCGCCAACACTGATAACCCACGGCGCAACCGCGTAGGGATTAAGCGTGTGCAAGCCCGGTCCAGTATTCCCAGCCGAGAAAACTACATTAATGCCCCGGTCGGTTAAGATTCGCGTGGCCACGTTAACCGGATCGTTGGTGTCGAAAACTGTGTTGGCGGAAAAGCTGCAATTCACCACACGGACACCGAGATCGCCACCGCGGCTAAGCAGGTAGTCAAAACCTTCCAGAACATAAAGCAAACTGAGATCGCCTGCGCTCAGCCCCAGCACCCGCGCGCCTGGCGCAACCCCGGCATATTTGCCGCCAGACTGTGCACCACTTCCGGCGATTAGGCCGGCCACGAAAGTGCCATGCCCGTAAAGTTGATCCGTGTTCGGCAGATTCTCAGAATTGATTGGATAGTCAAATCCGACACTCGCGCTCTGTGTGCCTGCCAGCTTCACGTTTTGCGCGACGCGTCCGGAGAGATCGCTATGCGTTCCATCTATTCCAGTGTCAAGCACCGCAACCGTCACATTACGCCCGCTAACAGACAGACCACTGTTGTGATTCGTGATCTCGACATCACGCCTGGCACGATCGACGCCGGTCTGACTCGACACTTCGGGCTCAGCATTCAGGTTCAGTGTGCGATTGCCATAGATCGAACGAACCGACGATAGATGCGAGATCGCAACCATCTGTTCGCGCGTCGCGCTGATCGTAATCATGGGAAGCGCTCGATAGCGCGTGCCCCCGACAATGCCTATTTGCTGCAAACTGCCAAGGTCGGCGTCAGTTGGCATTTGGTGGTAGACAACTACGGCGTTGACGCTGCTGTCGTCAGTCAATTGATCGAGTTGGAGCGCCAGTTCCGGATCGACACTTTGTAGTCCGCTAAGCGCCGGATTCACTTCGGTAATCGGAACGCCATACGCATCTGTCATCAGGATCGTGTCCGCGCCAGTCATCACAATTCCGTCCGCGCCAGTCATGACGATTCCAGTGACGCCGTCGAACCTCATGCCATTTGGCACTACAGAAGAAATCGTCCCATCAGCGCCCGTCATGACGATTCCATCAGCACCGGTCATCACGATTCCGTCCGCACCAGTCATCACAATACCGTCAGCTCCGGTCATCACAATGCCGTCTGACGCCGTTCGCTGCGCTCCATCAGCGCCAGTCATGACAATGCCGTCGGCTCCAGTCATGACGATGCCGTTGGCCCCGGTAATCGTGACTGAGGTTACGGTGTAGGTCGTCCCGTCAGCTCCGGTCATCACAATGCCGTCTGCACCGGTCATGACAATGCCATCGGCTCCAGTCATCACAATGCCGTCAGCGCTTCCCGTGCGAACGCTATTTGGATACGACGATCCGTCGGCGCCCGTCATGACGATGCCATCGGCGCCGGTCATCACAATGCCGTTGGCCTGATGGTTAAGAATGCTGTCGGCGCCGGTCATGACGATTCCGTTAGTTTGATCGAACGTAACGCCATCGGCGCCCGTCATGACGATTCCATTTGTACCGGAGATAGTTACACCGGCGATCGCCGGCGTGGCGATTAAGAGGACTGCCAGGGTCAGCGCCACAAATCGCTTAAACCGGCAGTAAAGATTTGGAAGAACCATTTGTAGCAGACTAATCACCTCAGTCGGGAATATCGGCGCCAGTTGTGCTAGCAATGGGGGTTGGCGAGGAAATAATGCCCGCTGCGCTCGCCGAGCAACCCTGTTGTGCTGTGAAACGGTTGTGCATTTTATTTAGCACGTCGACTCGATATGTTGCGCTAACGTTGTGTTTTCCCAACGAATACTAGTCATTTACGTACTCAGCGGTCGGACCAATTCCTGATAGACCTTGCGTGTCTCGATGCTCGGTTCGACGCCCAATTCGCTTGCCAACAGCCGCGTAAGGCCTTCGTACTGTTCTTTTACGGCGGCTTTGTTTCCCTGGGCCGCCAACGCCCGCATCAGCAAACAATGAATGTCTTCGCGAAATGGGTCGTCACGCAGAATCTGTTGCGTCAGTTGCGTGGCTTTGAACCAATTCTCCGATTTTTGGGCGATTGCCGCGAGAGACTCGAGCAACTGTAGATACTGCAAGCGATAATACGACCGTTGTTCGTCAACCCAGGGATCGTAACTGCCTTGCATGAACTCGCCGCGGTAGAGCGCCACCGCGGATTCATAACATTCGACACATTGATCAAACTGACGCGCCCGGCGTGCAGTTTCTCCTTCAGTCAGCAGACGATCAAACTCGTCAATATCGATCTGATAGGCAAACTCCGGATTCAGCAGATAGTCGCCTTCCCGATAGAGCAGGAGATTCTGTTTCAGCGACTGATTACTGTTGAGGGCTTTGCGGATGTGCGAAACCGTCGGGTGAAAGTTTCGTTCGACTACCGTCTGATCTGTTTCGCCCCAAAAAGTGTCGATGATCAAATCCTTTCCCGCGCGACGATGTCTGCGGGAAGCAATGAAGCACAAAATGTCGCGCGCCCGGCGCGTGACCCAGGCGTCGGTCGCTAATGGGCGTACCGGATCGCGCACAACCTCAATCGGGCCCAGCATATTGATCGTGAGATCGACGAGTGGCTTGACGGTCAGGCTCACGATTTCCGGCGCCGCGACTTTTTGTGGGGCTTCTTGACGCGCGATTGCCAACTGCGCTCGCAAATCGGCCGACAGCATTTCCGCTGCTTCTTCCGTAGCAAATAGATCAGGATGACTGGTTAGTTCGCGTTGCAACCAATATTCGTAATCGTAGCGCAGCGCCAGATCGAGCGCCCGTCGCAAATGCTCGAGCATCTCAGGCTCTCTGGCGAGATTTAGTTCGCATTTCGCCAGACCAAGGCAGGCTTGCGCTTCGTAGTAGTAGAGTCCCTGCGAGCGAAAATATTGCACAGCGTTGGTTAGTTCAATTCGCGCTGGCTCGTGCTCGCCTTGTGCGCTCATGACGCGCGCCCGCGACAGCGAAACAGTGTAGAAACGCATCTCGTCTTTGGAGATTGGCCGCGATTGAATCAGCCGATCCAATTGCGCACGCGCTGTTGCAAAGTCTCCAATTCTCAAGCTGAGCAGGGCACGCTCCTCCAGTAGCTCCACTTGTTCAGGATTAATCCCTGCTTCGTCATAAGCGCGTGCCGCACGCTCGTAAAATTCGGTGGCCCGCTCAACCTCGCCCAACTCACGATAAAGATTGCCGTGCGCTTCAAAAATCTCGCCGCGTAACGCGACGAGGTTGAAAAGCTGGCAGCGTTCAAGCGCGCTGCCCAGGTGCTCTTCGCAAGCCGGAAAGTCTCCGCGGTACAGGTAGCAGCGAGCCATGTTCAGGTGGGCGATCGCCTCCTGCGGAACGGGTGGCCGTTGACCGGTAGTACGCAGCATGCGGCTGAGCCACCGTAACGCTTCGCCAAAATCGCCGCGAATGCCGGCAGGCGTGCCGAGGTTGTGGGCAATCAGTCTGGCGTAGTATTCATCGTCACGCTCTTCGGCGAGTTGCAGCGCCATGCGAAACTCTCGCTCCGCCGTCGTCCAATCACCCATCGCAACCAGGCACAACCCACGCGTGTTGCCACACTTCATTCTGACAGCTGAATGCTCATCCGTGAGTTGGACAGCACGATCAAGGTAGGTGAACGCGAGCGAAAAATCGCGTTGGCCCCGGGCAATAGCAGCAAGCGAGTGAAGGGCTTCAGCTTCGCCTTCGGCATCTTGCTGCACCTGCAAAAGGCTAACGCTACGGCGAAACAGGGCCTTGGCATCGTCATACTCGCCCCGCAGCCGCGCGACTTCCGCGCGGTGTGCCAGAGCGCGTGGATGCTTTTCCAGGTCCGTCATCGGGACCGCGTCTGCCAGTGAAGCCAACGACCCAAGCGCGCCGGAGACTATCCACTTTCCGCCACGTTCGGCGACGAGTTTTGCAGCCTGATCAAAATCTTCGGCGGCGAGATAGTGATGGACTGCCGGTTCCCATAACTGCCGGTCAGCAAAATACTCGGCGCAACGGAGGTGCTCGGTAGCCACACCCGCGCGCCCAATGTCACTGCGCAGTCGCCGCCGCAGGAAACTTTGAAATAGCGGGTGCAGGCGGTACTCCTCGCCTCGCCCATCACTGGCTACGGTAATAAAAACATTGCGACGAACGAGCGCCGGCAACACGCGAGCGCAGTTCATCTTCCGATAGAGCGTCGCGCAATCTTCGAGTTCGAGACGCTCGAGCAGTGAAATGCGCAGCAACAATTCCTGCGTTTTCTCTTCCTCAGCAGCAAAAACTTCCTCGGCGAAATAGTCAAAAATATCGCGCTCAGATTGGCGCAGAATATCGACCATGTCCGGAATTTGAGCCTGGCCGCCGGCGCTCCCGCCACCTGACGCGCGCTGCGCGAGTTGTCTGACCAACTGCAGCGCCGTTATCCACCCATGCGTGCGTTCGCGATATTCCGCGAGCTGCTCTGCGGTAAGTTCGAGATCAAAGATCTTGCGAAAGAGTTGTTGCGTCTCTTCGTCAGTGAACAATAGATCGGCACGGTCGATGATCGAGTGGGGCGTCTGTGCTCGCAGCCGGGCGAGTGAAAGCGGTGGCATTTCGCGAGAGATGACAATGAAGTGAAGTACATCGGGTAGATAGGACAGCAGGCGATCCAGCACAGAATGAACCGAGGTTTCTGCGCCCAGATGATGATAATCATCGAGCACCACCACGAGCTGTTGGTCGACCTGCTCCAGTACTTCATTCAGCAACACGTCTACGGCGCGCTCGGGATGTTGTGCAAGTTCACTAGCCGATTCCTGAAGGTAGGCGAACATAGCGTTGCCGAAGCCCGGTACTACCTGCTGGATACCGTGAGTGAGGTAACTTAGGAAGACCCAGGCGTCGGCATCCGTATGGTCCAGCTGATACCAAACGAACGGCTGACCATGGTTGCGCAAGACATCGGCGACCAGCGTTGTCTTGCCCGAGCCGGCGTTGGCCGTAACGAAAGTCATTGGCCGCGAAAGGTTTCCGAGTAGTCGATCAGTTAGCCTTGGGCGAGATAACAACTCTGGAGCCGGCCGCGGCGGCAGCATTTTCGTACGTAGAAAAAGGCCGCGCGCGCCGCCCGACCGCTCACTCATTGTTGGCGCAGATGCCTTTCCGGGCTTCTTCCCATGGCGGGAGCTTTGGGCCATTGAGCTTTGCCTCTGGACTCTGTGGTTTGCTGGCAGACTAACATAGTGCCACAACCTCTTTCCATGGTCGCCGCCAAGTGTGATCTGCTCCGGATCATGAAGATCGAGAACGACCGGGAGGATTGGTTGACAGAAGATCATTCTTTGCTCGCTCGGCTGGTCAGCAGTTCTGACTTGCGCCACTAACTTAATTCCGACGCAACGGGAGTCATCTCAAGCGCCGGCTTGCTAAGCAAATCTGGGTACTTTGCCAGAGCCCCCGCACGCCCGTTTGTGCGATCGTAAGCCAGGTATGCAACGTGGCGTGGCAAACCGTAAGTCTCAAACAATTCCACTGTTTCTTCGCGAGTGAAAGCCAGTGATGTCTCATCGATAACCGCCAGCATCTGCTTTGAGCGCATCCGCCACAACGGCGCGGGCGGCAATGTTCTGCTTGTAATCAGTATGTGTACGTCCGGCGGCGCCAGTTGCAGGAAACGGTAAAGGAATGGTACGAGCCAGTCAGTATCACAAACCAGATGTAGGTCTTCGATGACAATCAGGAGCGGGTTACTTTCGCCTTCGATTAATTCAAAGACAAATCTCTCCGAGAATAATGGGATCTCTGCAGATTTCACCTCGGCTGCAAGGGACCGAATGGCGTTTTCGTCAAAGCTCGGTCGTTGCTGGCCGATACTTGCTGCCAGATAATTGATGAAGACACAAAACTCTGCGTCGGGCGCATCGACCTTGTACCAGGCGACGCGACGGTCGCAGGAGGCCGCAAAGTCAGCCGCTAGCGCAGTCTTGCCTGTGCCAGCGCGCCCCCTGATTAAAGTGCAAGTGCCTGAGGCCAGGCTTCTCCCCAGCATCGTCCGCAGCCGCGTGCGGACAACTGGTGCCAGTAAAGGTCTGCTGATTTTGTCGACTATTAGCTGCATTTCCGTGATTAAACCGCAGTGCGATCGAGGATTGATTTGAGATTCAAGAAGGTTTAGCAATGTCAATGTCCCGCCCTCCCTTGTACTTTTATTGCAATCACCTTGAGGAATTCTTGAGTTGTTCAACAATGCCTCGCAGGTGACGGCTTGGTTATTCACTAGAAACACCCGCATGTCCCAGAACGGAGAAGAGCTTACGATGACAGGCTTGAGCGAAACTTGAGCTGCTCCCTGAATACACGCGAATTGAGACTTAAGAGAGGGAGTGCCTCAGATGGCCGGACAAGACGATGGCGAACGAGAAGTGCGGCAGTATCATTGTGTTAACAACACCCAGGCAGGAGTTTGAATGAGGCTGTCAGGATATGAGACGTGGACTCTAATCCTGTTGACAGTTTTCTTGTCTTGACGAATTTAAGATTATTTGTAGAATTCGAGGTAACTGGCGAGGGGTTGCTGGGGTGAGGACAGTGACCTGTTGAGGCTGAAAGTCTCACGCCACCGATTGAGGCCGGGACTAAACCCGGCCTCTCGGTTTTTAGTTTGGCTGATTTTGGTTTGTTGCGCTTCCCGTCTCTTTGCGCAGGTGTTTGATGTGGCGCCAAATCCACCAGCCAGCCAGCAACACTCCGATAATTCCAATCACAAAGTCGAAGCGATGAAACCAGGTCCTTAAAGTGTCGTCCTGATTCCATTTCTCGCCGAGTTTCTGACCAATGTAGGCGAGCCCAAGACACCATGGCAATGAGCCGGCGAAGGTGTAAATAACGAATCGTTTTAGGTTCATTCGGGCCACACCGGCGGGAAAGGCTATGAACGTGCGTATAGCCGGCAGGAGGCGACTGACAAAAACAATAACTTCGCCGTAGTTTGCAAACCAACGGTCTGCCAAATCGAGGTCGTGCGAAGAAACCAGAACATAGCGTCCATACTTTTCGATTAGAGGTCGCCCGCCCTTACTGCCCACCCAATAGGCTACCAGTGAGCCGAGCACGCAGCCGACAGCGCCCGCCAGCCCAACAAGCCAAAGGTTCATTTCACCCGTTGAGACTAGATAGCCTGAAAACGGCATGATGATTTCGGAAGGCAACGGTATGCATGCCGATTCAATCGCCATCAACAGGACAATTCCTGAGTAGCCCAGCAAGGAAATTGTGGCGACGATAATGCCTGATAGGAATTCGATTATTTTTGCGATCATTTAGAAGAATTTGGACTTTGGTCTTTGCACTTTGGTCTTAGGATTTTGTTATTTGTTCTTTGAGCTTTGACCTTGGAGCTTTGGCATCTCATCCCAGAAATCTGAAGTCCAAAGTGCAAAAGGACAAAGCACAAAGCTCAAAGAACAAAGAAATAAGACCAAAGTCCCAAGACCCAAGTCCAATGCGTTATGTTGACCACCCATGTTGTCCAATCAGCGGAACAAAGGCGCAGGCTCCATGATCCTCCTGCTTGAAACCGGTTTCAGTTTTAATAACTCGAACCAGGCGTTGAGACTCGCGCGTTTCACCCACCGGCACCACCAGCCGGCCACCAACTTTTAACTGCGCTACCAGAGGGCCGGGAACAGTTGGGCCTCCGGCTGCTACCAGTATCGCGTCGTAGAGAGCGTTTGCTGCCCAGCCTAATGTGCCATCGAAGCACTTCACTGTAGCGTTGTAGATGTTTAGTTGTCTGATTCGACTTTGGGCATCGCGGGCGAGACTGGCAATGCGTTCGATCGAATAGACCTGACCTGCAACCTTCGCAAGGACTGCCGTCTGGTATCCGGAACCGGCACCTATCTCCAGCACTCGACTCTCGGAATTAATCTCGAGCAACTCCGTCATGCGCGCGACAATGTAGGGTTGGGAGATAGTCTGGCTCCCGCTAATGGGCAGTGCATGATCTCCATAGGCACGGCCCTGAAGCGCTTCAGGCACAAAGGCATGCCGCGGCACGGATCGCATCGCCTCGAGAACCCTTGCATCGTGGATCTTATAGTGGTCGCGAAGACGGTCGACCATGCGCTCGCGGGGGATGGAATAATCCTGACTTCTATTTGCGGGCTGTTGACCGGAGGTTTGCACGAAACTTCAATTCGAAATCAATGAATACCGCAGCACTTGGACTGCCTACGCTTTGTGGAGCAGCTCGGAGTCTTTTAAGTAACCCCAGCTCTCGAGCGCTGTCAGCGCCTGATGATCCGTCATGTCACTCTTCAATGGAGTGACTGAGATAAAGCCCTGATCGATTGCATTGTAGTCAGTGCCTGAGGCCGAGCTGTTGTTAAAGTATTCTTCACCGATCCAAAAATAAGGTTTACCGCGAGGATCGATATGTTCGCTAATAACGGGACGAGCATTCTTGATTCCCTGGCGCGTGACGCAAACTCCTTTTATCTCTTTAGCCGCCGGAATGTTGATATTGAGCAGAGTACCTTCCGGAAGTCCTTCCGCCAATACCTTCCGCACTGCCTCGATGGCGAACTGCGCAGCCTCGCGAAAGTCAAATCGCTCTCGCGCAACCAAACTAAACGCGAGACCTGGCACACCGAGGATAGTGGCTTCCAACGCTCCAGCAACGGTGCCGGAGTAGGTGGCGTCGTCGCCCAGATTACCGCCGTGATTGATTCCTGAAGCGCAAACGTCAGGCAGGTTGTCTGGGGGTAGAATCTTGTTAAGGGCAAGCGTGACGCAATCGGTTGGAGTGCCATCAACCGTCCAATGCCTCTCGTCAATCTGGCGGATGCGCAGTGGTCGGGCTAAGGTGAGACTGTGAGCAGCGCCGCTCATTTCAGAGGCCGGAGCAACAACATAAACGTCGCCGACTTCTCTTAGGGCTTCTTCAAGTTTGATCAGACCATTCGACTGTATTCCGTCGTCGTTCGTGAGCAGAATTCTCGTCATCCGAGACACACCTTCTTCAACACCAGCTTTGCTCCAGATCTGACTAATCCCTTGCTCACTCCTCAAGTACCCATCATATACGTTAACTCTGGAAACGGGAGGAAGCACGAGCGCATTCGGGGCGCAATAGCTGATCACTTAGTCTCGAGGAGGGCTGGTTCGCATGCGGCCCTTCTTCTTATTCCGCTTGCGAGCGAGAGCTGATTTGAGTTTTGCCTTTTGGCCGGGAGGAATAAAGAACGCGTGCTTTTTCGCATCTTTGATGATCTCTTCAGTCATCACCTTACGCTTGAAACGCCGCAACGCGCTTTCGATCGATTCACCCTGATTAATAGTAACTATAGCCATTCGCTTTTCGTCTTTCCTTAAGTTTTGATGTCCTCTTATTGTTGCCCCGCTATTTAACACGCCGCAAACACCAGCGGTCAAGTGACGATGCCTTCGCTTCTGACGCAGTGAACCCCGCGAACAGCGTCATTCGCGGGGTTCTCCTGAGAATTAGGAGCAAGGAGCTAAACCAAAGCAGGTTCGGCTGTCTCCTGGTTCTTGCGGCTGAGACGTTTAATCTGAACCGGCTTGTCCGCTTCCTTGATATCGATCTGCTTCTTGAGCACGATCTCCTGATAAAGCTTGCGCATCATCACGGCTTCTTCGTGCGCCGTCTTCGGCCCTTCCATTTCAGGCTTGTTCGGGCGCGTCAGGTCAATCGGATTCAGCACCATGTCATGTGCCTTGTCGGCTAGTTCGACCTCTTTACCGCGCGCAAAAATCTCATGACGACCGTGATCCTCGTACCATTTCGCCACCGTCGCGTTCTGGTGCATGTTCTCGATGATGTTTCTCCATCCGATGCCCGTGTTGTAAGCACAGAAGGAAATCTCACCCTCTTGAGTTCCGTAAGGAATGATGCACATTTCGGTACGACGGAAGTCGTAGTTGAAAAGGTCCTGGAACCACATGCCGGCGATGAAAAGGAAATTCCAGCGATCCGCACGACGCTTCTCGATATCATCCGTCGAACGATCGCCGCTGACCTTGCCGTAGTCTTTGCCAGTCAAGCCAAACGACTTGTCAAACTTCTTGAAGAGCTCATAAAGCGTAAACTGCGATGGCGATTTGTACGGGTTGTAATGCTTGAGCAGTGCCAGACCCATCATCAAATTCGACATCCATTTGCCACGAGCTGCGTCCGTAATCTTCTGCATGTCCTTCACCAGGCCCGGGATGTTCAGGAATTCCGGCACTGGACGCATTTCGCGAGTTTCCTTGTCAACCATGACCGCGGTGCCTACGCCACAATTAGGGTGACAACCGCATGAAACCTGACCCCAGTCAGCATCTGGCCCGTGCACAAGATCTGCGAAGTCGGCAAAGGCGCCCATCAGGGACAGGGGAAACCAATCGCGCGTCGGTTCGGTGATGCCCACCTGATCCTTAACATCATGCGCGAGGTGCGACAGAGTGTAGCGCTGCTGCAGACGCCGTTGAGGCGTAATCTCTTCATCGCGGCCTGTAAAAGAAACTGGTTGGAATGACAGGAAGGCAATCTTTTTCGGATTGTCGAGGGCGAATCTGATAATCGACCCGACCTGATCGTTGTTGATGCCGTTAACCAAAGTGGTTACCAGCACAATCTCGACACCCGCCTCGTGCAGATTGTTGATTGCTCGCATCTTGACGTCGAACAAGTTGCCAACCTGGCGATGGCTGTTGGCGTCGTTGCCAACTCCGTCAAACTGCAGGTAAACATAACGCAGACCAGCCTCAGCAGCTTCGCGACAGAAGTCTTTGCTCTTGGCGAACTCGATTCCGTTGGTCGCTGCCTGAACGCTGTTATAACCAACCTTGCGCGCATACTTAACCGATTCGATGAAGTGCGGCGAAATTGATGGTTCACCACCAGAGAACTGCACCGACATCTGGCGACGCGGCTTGATCGATATCGCGTTGTCAAGAATCTCACGGATCTCATCCATGCTTAACTCATGAACAAAGCCAACCTGGTTGGCGTCCATGAAACAGGGATCGCACATCATGTTGCAGCGGTTAGTCAGGTCAACCGTCAGAACGGCACCGCGGCCATATTTGATCGTGCTCGTTCCGTGGTTATGAAGCTTCTCGTCGTTGTGTGCATCGATGTCACGACCCGGAAACATCTTTTCAATATGGGTCAGGAACTTAACGTCGATCGCCATCATGTCTTCGAAGTGCCCGTGAATCGGACAATCTTTGACCATCCAAACTTCACCATCGCGCTCGATGATTTGAGCCTTGATCTCGCCGACTTTTTCATTAATCAAAACGCTCACGTCCTGCTTACCGCTAATAATCGATTCCCTCGCCTCGATTACGCAGTTAGGACAAAGCGAGTCCGTAGTTCGCGGCCAACCCAAGGTCGGCTTGCTCTTCTGCCATGATTTCAGCAGGGGCTTGTCTGACCACTTAGGCGTAAAGGACGGATTCGGTTTGTACTTATTAACTGACTGAATAACATCATGTAGGCCGCCGGCCGCCATCGTCAGACCTCTTTCGGCGCGCTTGATTAGTCGCATGCTCTCTCCTGTTAAATGCCTTTTTGTTTTAAGAATTGCTGCTCGCAAGGCGGGGAACGTACACGTAGCCTCACAAACTGGTCTTCCCATTGGCAATGACCATGCCGCCCTCTTTCAAAAAACCCTAACCAGATAAATAGTTGGACTTAGGCCCAAAGACCGCACAGCGAGCGGAGGGTACATGATCTCCTGCTGCGTGTCAACACGGCACAGACTTGGCTGAAGCGGGTGCTGGCGTGGCATTTTGGCCGCGAACTCGGGATTTGCTGGGTTTGTGAGAAAAACGTCTGGCACCCTCCCCGTGATCCCTGCGTAAGAGACCAACTTGGGGCTAGCGCGCGGGTGCGTAGTATCCGATTCGGGCAGCCACTTGGTGGTTGGGACTAGTGGTCTCAACGCGAACCCGGCGGAAACGGCCATCTCGTTTTGTATTTATTGGCGAGTAGTAGAGGGTGTATTGATGTCGCAATTCATCGGCGACTTCGGCGTAAGTTCTTTCCAGATCGTTGAAGCCGGTTGGCTGGTAAAGCCTGCCGCCCGTTGCCGCGGTTAACTGTTCGAGATTCTGTTCGCTCTCGGTCAAGGCAGCGAGTCCCAGTCGCAAATTGTCAATACGAATCTGATTGAATCGTACGGCGGATTCCGATCCCGATAACAACGTCGACAATTCCTCTTGCTTCCTAGCCCTCTCGATCTGAGTATTACTAATAACGTAGATCGTCGTTTGGGATTGCAGTGCGGCCCGTAGTGCGACATCGAAGGTCGAGCCACGCCCGCTGTCGATACCGTCGGTCAAAACGATGATCGCGTGCCGAGCGCTCGGCCGTGGCGCTTGATCGCGTGATGCGAGCAGCATAGCGTCATGAAACCTGGTGAACATTCCAGGGACAATTCGTCTTAACGCCCGGCGCAACTGAACGAGGCTCCCAGTCCAGTCCTGAAGCATAACAACGCGGTCATCAAACTGAATGAGACTAACGCGATCGTCACTGGCAAGATGTGAGGCGAACCCTTCTGCGGCCTTGCGGAAGTCCCCAAGGTTGTCTGCAACGGAGGATGAGGCGTCTACGATCAGCGCCACGTCAACCGGAACTTTTCGCAGACTGATGTCGCTTAGGGGTTGGTCGACACCATCCTCGAACACCCGAAAATCTTTTCGCGTTAGATTATAGACAAGCAGACCGTCGCCGTCGCGCACAGTAACGGGTAACGACACCTCGGTCGTGTTCACGGAAATCACATCGTCGGGATCAACTTCCTGTAGGTCCGGTGTCGGTGTAGGGGCTGCAGTGGGGGCCTTAGACTGAGCAAGAACAGACGGCGTGAGCACAACCAGCGCAAATGTCAGGAAAAAGGCCCGGATGAGTCTGGACCCCAGCGTCGCTCGGAAGGGTTGCATTGCGCTAGTTCCCCTTCCTGGTTGTACTCCCGGCGGGATCTTCGCCCATGGCTGCGGTCATTGCGAGAATAATCGCTTCTGTAACTCTCCGTCGTCGCAGCTCTTCTAACTTCGCGGCGGAAAGATCGAATTCCGCGGGCGAGTCTTCAATTCGTTTGATTATGGTTCCCTCAGAAAATCCAGCTTCAACTAACTTGATCACAGAATCGTTGGTTAAAGTCGGCGTCTTCTCTAATTTCATCGACGCGCCGCCGGCTTCGGCAGGCGGGCGAAGAATTCGAATAGTCGCGCTTCCGGTGGTAGCAGTTTCTCCGTCATGTTCTCCGTTCATCCCGCGGCCACTACTCTGACTTCTTGATCCTGAGCTGCTCCCGAAAATATCAGAACCGCCCGGTTGACCTTTCGCACCACCGTCGACTCCGTTGTTGGCGCTCCCTCTGAATTCGGAGTTGTCCATCCATTCGTCATCGGTGACGACAAACGGTTCATTCCGCGACAGCATGGCCAGAATTATGTTCTCGCTGACGCCGCTTCGCTTCAACTCAATTAGTTTGTCGGGATTTAGATTGAACCGGTTTGGGCGGTTGTGAATGATTGCAACAACAGTCTTCTCTTTGAAGCCTGCTCGAACAAATTTGATGATAGCTGCGTTCGTCAGCGGGACTTCGGCTTGCTGTGCATTCGCATACAACGCTGCGGTGCAACAGATGAGTGAGACTATCGCGAATCTTATCCCGATGCGCTTCATCGATATTTGGTTCTTGCCGAGATCATCGGCCGGCTCCGACGATGGTTACGTCGCTCTTCGGGGGCGCCGTTGGTTTCGCCCGGCGATACCTATAGCTTATTCGTTTCACATAATCTCGGGTTTCGCGGTACGGCGGTACCTTGCGACCAAACTTCATGACAGCGCCTTCGCCGGCGTTGTAGCTCGCCAGCACAAGATCAATCCGGCCATTAAACTGTCCCATCAGCTGCTTCAGGTAACGCGTGCCCCCAGCGATGTTTTGACCTGGATCGGATGGTCGTCTTATGCCAAACCGCGCGGCTGTTCCAGGCATCAATTGCATTAAGCCGCGTGCGCCCTTTGGTGATAGAGCACGCGCATTGAAGTGCGACTCCTGCTCCATTACACAAAAGATAAGATAAGGATCAACGCCATACTTTGCGCCATTCTGCTTGATCAAGCTGTCGATCCTCGCGTTCCCCGTAGTCCAGCCGCGGCCTTTTTTGGAAGAAGAGTCGGCCAATTCCTCACGTTCGATATGGTCGATTCGAGCGCGTTCAACGAACACTGAGAGCGGGCCGCGCCGGTACCAGGCTCCAGCTGCGGATTCAGTTACGCTGTCGACCTCGAAGCGCGCGCCGCCGACGAGATAGATCCACAACGGCGGTTCATCGGGAGCGGTTGAACTCTGCGAACTCTCGTCGCTGTCGGTGTCTTCGGTCTCTACAACTTTGGCTGCGACAGAATCTGTCTTAGGTTTGGCCGTTGAACCGCGCTCAATCTTCTTTACGCGATCCTTCGCAATCAGGTGACTCATCCCACCACGCCGGTACCAAATTCCCTGCGCGCTCTCCCACGCTTCATCAACTTCGATGCTGCTGCCATCAACAAGCTTCAGGCGGGCTTGCGAAGAGTCTTCACTTGCGACTCCAGGCGCCGGGCCAGCATGGTCAAGGTTCTTTTGACCATAGACTCCCGATGCCGGCAACGAAAACAGCGCAGCCAGGCACATCGTTTGGATTAACTTCGCGCGGGTTCCCAGATTGCCTACAGTTCAAGCGGATCAGCCAACTTGCTATCGATTACCGCGCTGTCGGCAGCGCCTGGCTCAAACCTGTAGGAACTGTCGAAGCTGTGCGATGTGCCGAAGTAGTTGCGCCACGCGATATCCAAAATCTGCGGCGTCAGCTCGAGCGAGTTACCCTCGAACATGCAAATATCGGTCGAACGGTCGAGCAGATCGCGCGGCTCGCAACCCTTCATTTGCCGATGTTCAATTCTGTATTTGTTAAGCACATGATCTAGCACCGACTGCTGGTAGCGAATGCCCCGAGTATGGGCTTGCCGCTTGAAGATTTCGGAGTAGGCACCAGGGGTGGGAGGTTCCACTCGGGCGCGATAACCCATCCTCCGCAAGAACGCCTGGTCGGCCAGGTCATTTTCGTCGAGGTTGGTTGAGAAAACGACCAGTTGCTCAAACGGCACTTCGATCTTCTTTCCGGTATGTAAAGAAAGGTAGTCGACTCGTCTCTCGAGCGGCACTATCCAGCGGTTAAGCAAGTCTTGAGGGGCTACTCGCTGACGGCCAAAGTCGTCTATCACCAGCGTGCCGCCATTTGATTTCATCTGGAACGGGGCTTCATAAAACTTCGCCGCGTCGCTCCAGGTTAGGTCGGCGTTCTCAAGAGTCAGTTCACCGCCAACAACGACGAGCGGCCGCTTTATCAATACCCAGCGCCGATCGTACTCAAAGGGGGTGTCCTCAGGCGAAGCAATCCGATGGCAATGGGAATCAAAGACTCGAATGATCTGGCCGTCAATCTCTACTGCATAAGGAATCCAAATTGCCCCCGGCAAGGCATTGTTGATGCGTTCGGCAACGGCCGTCTTTCCGGTGCCAGGCAGACCCGTCAGGAACAGCGAGCGCCTGGAATTGATCACACAACCCAGAGTTTGCATCAGCGAATCCGGAAGGATGAGATCATGAAAGGCCGAACGCACTGTTTCCATCGAAGCCGGATGTGAAGGTATCGACTGCAAACGCATCATGTGTGCGTAGTCGTTAAGTGAAACGGGAGCGGCCCCGCTGTAGCCACAGATCGACATCAATCGAAGCAGCCGATCCCAGCCACGGTCCAACATGCTATATCGCGTCGAACCGACGGCGGTTTGCAAACGAACTTCAATTAGTTTCTCGCGATAGAGCTTCTCCAGGAGTTCTTCCGTCAACGCGCGCGGCAGGTGCAGCCGATCCGCGACGCTGTTAGTGGTCGGCTCCGGGAGCATTGCGACATGCTTGAGCGCGAGATCGCATAGAAAGGCCTCGCCAATACCAAGGTCTGCAATCTCTTCAGCGACCGGCGGCCCCATCGATTCCAATTCTGCGCGAGAAAGTATTGTTGTTTGCGTCATCCTATTTGTAGGAAAGACATTCCTGTCTGTCCTCCTCTTGTCAGTACCACCTGCGGTAGCGGGTGGGTTTCTTTCAAATTTAGGCTCACCATCACAAGGACAGGGAGGAATGCCTGTCCTACCGACTACCTTGTCGCAACGGCACCGGAAACGCCGATTAGTGGGTTGTCGGCCGCCTGAGCTGGGTCGGTTCTCCCGGTGCGTTTGTAGAGTTCGCCAAGACGTTTCAACGCCAGGGTTGAATTGGGTTCAATTTGACGAGCGGCTTCGTAATACTTGATCGCGTCATCGTCGCGACCGAACCTCTCAAGCATCCGGGCGATGTTTAGATTTCCAGTGTACGGGCCAGCAGCGCGCGCGAAGTTTTTGTACGCTTCCTCAAACTTTCCCAGCCGGCACAATGCGAGACCAAGGTTGTTCAGAATGCGATCATCGGTGGGGGCCAGCTTGACGGCGCGCTTCAATCGATCGACTGCAGCGCGATAGTTCCCGTTCTGATACAGAGAGAATCCAAGATTGTTCAGCGCCTGTGCATCTTCCGGTTCAACCTTTACCGCTCGTTCATAAGAATCCTTAGCGCGGTCGGCGAGACCTTTCTTGTCATAGGCAACGCCAAGCAGATTGTGAGCCTCGGTCAGCCTGGGATCGAGGGAGGCAGCGGTCGAGAGCTCGCTGATGGCTTCGTTGTATTGTCCGTTCAGTAAATACGAACGACCATTCGCCAAATGCTCCTTCGCTGAGTTTGCCAGGGCGAGTTTCCTGGGTTCCGGAGTGCGGCTGTCGTCAACGCGCGAAACGCCCACGCTCGCGAATTTTTCAGTATCCTTCTCAGTCATGCGCTGGAGCTTGTTGTCGTCTTTATGGCTAAACAAGCGTCCGAAAGCTTTGAAGGGAGCAGCAAAAATCCGCACAACTTTGTTTCCGCCCTTCTTGTGATCCGACGAATTGCCTGCCGTAGAGCCGGAGTCTTCAAGAACGTTAGCGTCCGGATCGCCGTCGCGCTCGGTGGTGGATGCGCTCCACATGGCTGAGGCAGCAACTGCTATCACGAACGCTATAAAGATGGCGAGTATGCTTCGCTTGCTCATAGTCAACTCCTTTACATTTTTCCGAGAGTGTCTGCCAGTTGCAGGGCCGCGGGACCCAGGATGGCAATGAACAACGTGGGAAACAGGAAACATGCCAACGGGAAAAGTAATTTGACTGCTGCTTTTTGCGCTGCCTGCTCGGCGCGTTGCCGGCGCTTGGTACGTAGCGAATCCGAGAAAGCGCGAATAGCTTTCGCGATCGATGTTCCAAACCGATCCGTCTGAATAAGCATCGCCACCAGGCTGCGCAAATCGTCAACACCGGTTCGGTCGGCCAGATTGCGCAGTGCCTCGTCGCGCTCTCGTCCAACTCTTATTTCCAAATTTGCCAACTCAAACTCGTCGCTAATGTCAGGGTGCACGTCTTTCAATTCGCTGCTGACCTTCATCATCGCCGCGTTTAGTCCGAGTCCCGCTTCGATGGAGATAACCATCAGGTCGAGCGCATCCGCCAAGCCCCAACGCACCTGTTGTTGACGCGAAAGGATCAATTTGCGCAACGCGTAACGCGGGAGTGCAAAACCAACAACAAAGCTTACGAGTATCCAAAGAAGCGCACCTTTGATTGGGCGAGCGAGGACCGCACAGGTAATTGCAACTACTGCCGGGAAACCCGCCATCGTAGCAATCTGAATTGCGCGATAGACAAGTGGCGCCCCAGGCGATCTAAAACCAGCTTGCATTAGTTGCCTCTGCAGCTTTTTGGCTTCATCAACAGATGGTGGCAGGAGCTTGCTAAGCGGCGAAGCGAGACGTTGGGCCAATTCCGCCCCACGTCCTTCGTCCTCGATTAGGCCTGGAGATGCGACGGCAGTATTACGTGCTCCAAGCTGCTTGAGTCGTTCCGTGGCAGCACTCTGCGGCCGGTACATGAGCCAGTAAACACCCATCATGCCAAGCGAAATGCAAATGAAAGTTGAGATGGTAATCAGTAACAGCATAGTCTTTGGATTAGTAGTTAGTGGTCAGTAGTCCATTCATCTGGTTGGTGTTCAGGGGATAGTGGAAAGTAGCTTGCGGGTCTGTCTCGGTCGGTTTCTACGACGGACTACTGACCACTGACTACAACTCCTCTCAAATTTTTATTCTCAAAATCTTGCGCACGATCAGCATGCCGGTGACTTGCAGGAACAAAGCCGCCATAATCAGGTAATGACCGCGATAATCCTTCCAAAGAATTGCCATGTACTCCGGATTCATTGCAGTAATGACAAGCGTGACTCCAATAGGCAGGCCGCATAACAACCATGCCGACATCCGCGAACTGGTTGTCAGTGTTTTCAAATCGCCCATGATGCGAAAGCGTTCGCGAATCGTGTAAGCCACTTTTTCAAGAATCTCAGCCAGGTTGCCGCCGGTTTCGCGTTGAATCAAAACAGCCGTGATACACATGCGCAGATCCAAAAGCGGAATTCGGTCCACCAAATTCTCTAACGCAAGCTTGAGTGACAAACCAAGATTCTGTTCTTCGTATGTCTTGCGAAACTCGGTCGCAATTGGTTCCGGCATCTCCGCCGAAACCATATGCATTGCTTCTGCAAAACCGTGGCCGGCACACAGTGCCCGGCTCATCAAATCCAGGGCGTCTGGAAGATGCTCGAGAAAACGCTCGAAGCGCTTTTTGCGCATCCACCAAACGTGTATGAACGGGATTGCGGCGGCTGCAAGAGCGGCGCCAAGAATCAGCAGAATGGAAAAGCTGATAACGGAAGCAGCCAGTGCAGCCAGCATGCCTGCCATTCCTGAAAACATCATCAAGCGCGACGGCGTGATGTGAAGGTCAGCCTGATCCAGCATTCGCTTTAGCTGCAAGGCAGCCTGAACTCGAACGAGACTGCGATTCAACCAGGGAATCTCGCTCATCAGTTCACTGCGCGCGAGTACAACTTCTATGTCTTCCGCGTGGGCCGAATGAAGCAGAGCCTCAGAAAGCCGCTGGCGCAGGCGAGCGCGCTTGGCATCAGTTCCGTGCGTGGCAAGCAAGTACGCGCCAAGCACCAGAAATAGGGCAAACAGGAATACCAGGAAGGAGATCAGCATTTTTTTACATCTCCTCAAAGAACACGCGCGGCAATTGGAGACCGCAAGCCTTAAGCCGTTCCGCAAATCGCGGACGGATACCGGTGGGACGGAAACGTCCAATCACCTGCCCTTGCGAATCGACTCCGGTACGTTCGAACTGGAAGATCTCCTGCATGGTGATCGTCTCGCCTTCCATGCCGGTTATTTCTGAAATGGACGTGAGCCGGCGAGTTCCGTCTGAAAGACGCGCCACCTGGACCACCAGATCGAGTGCTGAGGCAATTTGTTGTCGCATCGCTCGATCTGAAAGCCGCATGCCGGTCATCTGAATCATCGTTTCCAGACGTGCCAGCGCGTCGCGGGGCGTATTGGCGTGGATGGTTGTCAAACTTCCATCGTGACCTGTGTTCATTGCCTGCAGCATGTCGATGGCTTCCCCGCCGCGTACCTCGCCGATGACGATGCGGTCGGGTCGCATGCGCAACGAGTTGCGCACCAGGTCTCGTTGGGTCACTTCACCCTTGCCCTCGATATTTGGCGGTCTGGTTTCGAGTCTGACGACGTGTGGCTGTTGCAACTGAAGCTCAGCTGAGTCTTCTATCGTCACGATGCGCTCGTCTGCCGGAATGTATGCAGACAGAGCGTTCAGCAGAGTTGTCTTGCCGGCGCCGGTTCCTCCGGAAATCAAAACGTTCAGCCGAGCGTTGACGCACATCTGCAGCATGTCTGCGATGTCGCGAGTAAGCGCTTTGTTCTCAATCAACGAATCCATGCGGAGGGGCTCAGCGCCAAAACGACGTATCGAGAGCACCGGCCCATCAATTGAAAGCGGGGGAATAATTGCGTTAACGCGTGAGCCATCGCGAAGCCGGGCGTCCACCATCGGGGAAGACTCGTCGATGCGGCGGCCAACGGACGAAACTATGCGTTCAATCACACGCATCAGGTGTTCGTCGTCTTTGAAAGCAATATTGGTCACCTCGAGTTTGCCGCGTCGCTCGACATAGATCCTGCCGTACGCATTCACGAGGATGTCCGAGATGGTAGTGTCGGCAAGTAGCGGCTCAAGTGGCCCCAGACCGAATAGTTCGTGTTGTACCTCATTGACGAGCCGGTCCCGCTCTGCTGTGGAGAGCGGCATCGCTTCCTGAGCCAGGACGCTTTCCGCCAGTCGCGAGACCTCGGCGTGCACTTGCTCCTGACTGAGGGCAGCCAGCTTGGTCAAATCCATCCGGTTAATCAACGCGCGGTGCAGCCGCGACTTCATTTCCTGGAACGAATGCTGGCCATTAACTTCCGGCGGGGCTCCAAAACCGTTGCCATTAACGGGAGGCGGGCCCCCGATCGTTTCTTTGATTAATCTCTCTCGTAGTGCCATTTTGTTTTTGATCCCCACAGACCAGGTGTCTGCGCTCTCCCGTGATTATTCGATCACAAACTTAAGTCTGTACTGCTGACTTGAAACTCCAACTGATTTCGCGTGGCATCCTTCTTGAAGAGAGAACTCCAGATCGTTCGTCTCATTTTGGGCTCTTCCTGTATTTCGATGTCGGAAGTCACCAGAGTCCTGGCAATGCGTCTGACCTCCTGGGCAATCTTGCAGTTCGGATCAGACTTCACCAGCGGTTGCCCGAGGTTTATTGAAGTCACTGCCGTTTGATAGTCACTGGGAATGAAACCGATGACGGGTTCACCGAGAAACTTCTCGACTTGTCGCAAATCAAGATCGATCTGTTTACTCCAGCGATTCACGACGATGCGAATCTTTTTACGTGGATAGCCGAGTCGATCGAAAATCTCGAGGGCGCGTTGCGTACTCCGGATTGCAGGTATGTCCAGCGTCAAGACGAGAACGATTTCATCGGAGAGATCGAGCGCCGCGAGCGTTATCGAGTCAAAGGTGTGCTGCGGATCGAGAACAATATATTCAAACGACTCACGCAAGCGCTGTAATACGTCGAAAACATGTTCTGGTTCGATCTCGTCAGCCGAGTCCGCTTCTTTAGGC
>JBOGOP010000032.1:0-32155 GCA_050747225.1 Pyrinomonadaceae bacterium | reverse complement strand
ACATAGAGCTCAATCGGCAATCCATGACAGTCATAACCGGGCACATAAGGTGCGTCGTAACCCAGCATGTTGCGCGATTTGACGACAAAGTCTTTGATGATCTTGTTCATCGCCGTGCCGAGATGGATGTCGGCATTCGCGTAGGGCGGCCCATCGTGCATGATGAACTTTTCAGCGCCGGCGCGGGCAGCGCGAATCAAGTCGTAAAGGCCCAGCTCCGTCCATTTCTTAAGGCGCGCGGGCTCGGTCTGCGCCAGGTTTGCCTTCTGAGAAAACCCGGTCTTCGGCAGGTTGATGGTCTTTTTCAGATCAAGTGGAGTGGTTTCAGTAGACATAGTTTCCAGTCGCGTTCGGAATCAATAATACTAACAGCACAACCGACACTCGCCAAAATTGGCTAGCTTAGTAGTCGGCGCAACTAAAAACTCGAACCAGATCCGCAGCGGATACGATGGTTCGAGTTTCTTCAAGCCGTTGCTGGCGCCAGAGGTCAACCGATAAACATCTCATCCTCTCCGTAAGTTTGGTTAATGGGCTTCGGTATTGGCGCAACGAGAACTTCGAGTCCGCGACGGAAGCCCGCCATAATCGCGGCCATCTCGCGCGCCGGCTCGACTACCTTCCGCTGGATGAAATCGGTAGTAGTAACAACCTGATCGTGCGTTCGGTCGATCGTTTGACTGACGAGTTCCACTTTGTCGCGAGCCTCATGCGCTGTCTCGCTCACCATCTCCTTCAGCTCGCCAACCTCATCTTTGATTATTGCGAGCGACTCTGACAGGTTCGCGGTGGCAGTCGAGAGATGGCCGGCGACTGCGCCAAACTGTTCGGCGATCAGTTTTCCCTGAACTGCAATCTGTTGGCCCTGGTCGCTGATGACCGTGACCCTGGCGATTAAGGGTTCGAGTTTCTCTTCCAGACGATTTACGGATTTCACCGCGCGGTTAACGAAGACCGCGATGGCAATCATAGCCACCGCGATGATGATGAAAGACAGCGCGATGACTACCATCACCCAGAACAGTGGGTCGTTCGGGTTCATCTGTAGAGCCAGGAGAGACATGGATTATTTCCGATTGCAGTTTTCCAATTGCCGATTGTTCAACCGCGCGGTCTGCAATCGGCAATTGGGTAATAGCAATGGCTAATTTGACTTTTCGGTGTACTGAGGAGCTGCCTCGATCCGACCAGACAATTCGGTCTTGCGCTTCTCTTCCTGATAAGCCTTTTTGCCGGCGTCGATCGCCGCCGCCACGGTGCTGGTTTGGCGAGCCGCAGTCGCGCGCGCTGTTTGCGCCACATCGCTGACTTTTTCAGAGGCCTGCGAGTAAACTTCGGAAGCCTTGCTTGCCGCCTGGTTGTAGAGTTCGCCGGCACGCTCGCGACCTGATTCGTAATACTCGCCGGCACGTTCGCCAAGTTGCTGAGCAGCTTCGCGCGACTTGTCAATCCCCTTGCGGGTCGCGTCAGCAATGTCTTCGCGGAGTTCCTGACCGGATTTTGGCGCAAAAAGCAGGGCAATAACCGCCCCGATGCCGCCGCCGATCAAAAGGTAAGTAAGCCGGGTTGAGATGTTGTCGTTATCGTTTCCCATAAAAAATTCCTTTCCTGAAGCAAAGCGCTCGAGCTTTGCGGTTTATTGCTAACTGTTGGTTTCGGATATTGACTATAACAAAACCCCTCGAAGGGGCGCAAGAAACGTGGGCCAGCAATTAGGTAAGCTTAGTCCGTGGAAATTAGAGGCTGTTTACGCAGCGGGCAAAGGTCCGGCGGCCACAAGCTTCTTGCGCCGGGAATCAACGGTTAGGTTCAAGCCTTCCAAACTTCTAGCTCCAAGCGGGAGCAGGTCCCCTCTTTCAGCAAAAACCACTTCGTCAATGGTGAAATGTTTGTCGAGACGGATTATCGCGAAGCCAACGCTTCGGGTGATTTGCTGGCCGTTGGCCATGACAAAGAGAACGTCTTTCTTCTCCCTGTTGATACCGATTTTTTCTAAACTCCTGGCGGGCGCCCAGGTATGTTCACTCCCGGTGTCGACGAGCATTCGCGATAAGACCACAGACTTAGTCCGATCCGTGGCGTTCTCAATTTTGCATTTGGCGTAGAAAGGTTCCCATGAGTGTTCGTTCGGTCCAAATTGAGAAACATTATGTTCCGACTTGAAGGGCCGCGCAACGGTAGACTCGATTGGAGATTGCCTGGAATATTTTCGCCGACTTTAGCCTGATGACAGCACTAGTCAATACTACTTTCCTTATCGCCGTTGTATTGGTCGAGTTTGCGGTAGAGGGTCTTGCGGCCGATCCCGAGTGCGCGGGCGGCGTGAGTTTTGTCGCCCTTCGTGTAATCGAGGGTTGCTTCAATTGCCTGGCGTTCAATTTCATCCATCGATGACGGTACGGTAACTTCAAACGTTGTAGTGCGTCCCTCGCTGGCGGCGCGGGCACGTTCCACTTTGATGCGGTCCTGTTCCTGTAACGCGATCCGGCTGATGGTCTCCGGCAAATCCTCAAGCTCAATCTGCCGGCCCGAGGCAATAATCACCGCGCGCTCGATCGCATTTTCAAGCTCACGAACATTTCCGAGCCATTCGTAAGTAATCAAAGCTTGCAACGCATCTTTTGAAATGCCGGAGATAAACCTGCCAGTCTTCTGCTTATAGTGTTCGATGAAGTGAATAACCAGCGGGTGAATATCCTGCGGACGTTCACGCAACGGCGGCAGGATGATGGGAAATACTGAAAGCCGATAATAAAGATCACGGCGGAAGGTGCCAGCCTCGGTGGCTTGCTCCAGGTCCACGTTTGACGCGGCGAGTACTCGCACGTCAGCCTTCAGGACTTCGTTGCCGCCCACGCGCGTAAACTCGCCATCCTGCAAAACGCGCAACAGACGCACCTGGGCCGACAAGCTCATCTCGCCAACTTCGTCGAGAAACAACGTCCCGCCGTTAGCCTCTTCGAATCTTCCCAGCCGGCGCGAGCGTGCATCGGTAAAGGCGCCCTTCTCATGACCAAACAGTTCCGACTCGAGCAGCGACTCGGGAATTGCGCCACAGTTTAGTTTTACGTAGGGCTGATCCTCGCGGCCGGAGTTGTAGTGGATCAAGTTTGCGAGCAATTCCTTTCCGGTGCCTGACTCTCCCTGGATCAAAACGGTGGTTTGCGTGTCGGCAACGTTCAGCGCCAACTCAATTGCGCGCCGGATAGTTGCGGCCTGTCCGATAATGCGCTCTTCGCCGTAACGCTCGTGCAACGCGCTGCGCAGATGCATTACCTCTGCCGAGAGTTGATCGCGTTCAAGCGCGGTACCGCATTGGTCGGCAATTCCTTCAACCAGCGCTACCTCGTGATCCTGAAAACCCTGCCGCGCTTCGCTCCACACCAGACCCAACAATCCGAAGGTCTGTCCCCCCACACGCACCGGAGCGACCAGCGCCGCGCGTCCGCCGAGTATTGAGTTGAACATCAAACGAAAGGGAAACGGCAAGTCAGAATCCAGTAAGCGTAACGTCTTGCCTTCTGCCAAAACTGCCATCGCCGCAGGAAATTCTGTGACGTCGAGCGCCTGACCGTGTTCATCGATTAAGCCCTGCACACCGTCGGTAGTTGCGTGCGGCGCTGCGCGAAAAGCCACCAGGCTGATGCGACCTCCCTTGGGATCGAGAACTCCGAGCGCTGAATAATCAGCGCCAACCAGAGCAATCGCGCGCTCGAGCACGAGAGAAGAGACTTCGCGAAAGTCGGAACGCGCGTTGAGTGCGTTGGCGATCGACAACAGCGCCCGCTTGGTTTCGGCTTCGCGTTCCTTGTCGATGTAAAGACGCGTGTACTGATAACCGACTGCAATTTGCCGCGCGATCGATTCCAGAAACGAGAGTTCATCATCAAGCCATTCACGCAGCGTAGACGTCATGTGCAGCCCCACCAGCCCCAGTACGTCCGCGCCGAGTGTCACCGGAACAACTAACAGCGAGCGCGTCTGCAAACTCTTCGCGAGAAACCGAACCTTATGATCCAGCCCTGGCGCCGCAGTGTCGTTGAGCCGGATTGGCTTGGTGATATCCACGTGTTCCGAAAGTTGGCTAAGGTCGAGCGGAATCGCCGTGCCCAGACTTGACGGAACATTTTCACTGGCGCGCCATTCGTGGCTGATGCGCAACTCGCTCGGCGAAGTTAGTTGAATGACGTCGCAACGATCGACATTCATCATCCGCCCCAGCTCGGAAACGATTACGTTTAGGAAGCGATCAAGATTGATGGTGGTTGGCAGGGTCAACGCGAGACGGTTGATGATGCCGTCGCGTGCCTCCTGCATCTTGATCTTGCGTTCGAGCGAGAGCGATTTTGCGGTGTCTGACATGGGGTGTAGTTCGAGCGCGATCATAACGAACCACCACTGAAGTTGCAAAGCAACCGCTCAAGTGACGTGTTGAGAAACGGTCAAGTGATTTGCTGGGACCGCGGGCGTCTCGCCCGCAAACGTGGCGTAGGTGCACGCCTTTGCCAGGTCCTTTCACCCAATCCGTTTTCGCGCTCCGCGCTCATTGCGGGCGGGACGCCCGCGGTCCCAGCAAATCGCCTGAGGGGTTTATCGCAAATCTCAGACTGCCTCACTACTCTCTTTGCGCCGCCGACTGGCGGCCCGTATACTTTCCGCCAAGTTCTGGTCAGCGGGCATGGGAGTCGCCGGTCATATATGCCGATCTATGAATTTGAATGTCGTAAGTGCAAGGCGAAGCTGGAAGTCTTGCAGAAAATGAACGACAAGCCACCCGTCAAGTGCCAAAAGTGTGGCGGACGTTTGGAAAGATTGCACTCCGCGCCCGCGATCCAATTCAAAGGCTCAGGCTGGTATGTAACCGATTACGCCGGCGAGGGCCGAAGAGCAGCAGAGAAAGCTGAGAAAGACAGTGCCGCCTCGACGAGCGTCTCTGACGACAAAAAGTCCGGCAAGGCTGACAAGAAAACCAAAGAGAGCTCCCCGGCTAAGAAAACTTCCGAGCAAGCTTCCGCATCCAAAGTCCCCAAGGGTGATTGAAGCCCATGTCCTCCGTGTGGATTGATGCACAAACAGCGACTTGATCGAGCGCGATCTCTTAAGCGTTTCCGTCCGCATTTGAATTACGCGATCGGCTTTGCGCTGCTACTTGCCGTGTGCGGGCTGGCGTTGGCTCAGGCGGGTCGTCGTCCTGCTGTGAGCACCGAAGGCGGCGTGATGGTGAACATAGTAGCCGCCCGTACTGACCAGCGTACTGCGCAGATCACTGCCAAACAGCTTTCCGTTTACGACAATGGAGTCGAACAGACAATTAGAAACTTCACTCCTGATCCTTCACCCGCCCGCATCGTTTTGTTAGTCGATAACTCGTTAACTATCCGCGCTGATGTTGAAAAGCTGGAAAGGGCTGCGCGCGAGTTTGCTTACGAAATATTCGAAGGCGACAAACTGCTGATCGTCGGTTACGACGAGCAGGCGGAGATCGTTGCGGACTGGACTGACGATGCAAAATCAATCGAGTCTGCGCTAAAGCTTTTCCGGAAAAAAGGGCAGCCACATCTGTTTGACGCAACCAGCGCGGTTGTTGAGCAGGCCTTGCGCAATTTTTCTGGTCAAAAGAATGTGATTGTGGTGATCAGCGACGGATTGGATCGTGGCAGCCAGATAACATTTGAAAAGACCCTTTCCGAGTTACAGCGGCTCGACATTACGGTCTACGCGGTCCAGGCGCAGGACCGTACGCGAGGCGCCATTCGCCGTGATGTGCCAAAACCGAAGCAGGTGATCGATAAGCTGGTAGAAGCGACCGGCGGCGTAATTTTCTCAATCGACGAACCCTCGGTTGCGGCAAAGAGCATTTGCGATGAACTTCGGAAGAACCGTTACGTTGTTTCCTATGTTCCCTCGAGCACGCCGTTTGGCGAAGCGCGCAGTTTGCTGGTGCTGGGGGATGAAGGAATCGTCGTTAGATCAAAGACAGCGCAGCAACCAAACTAAGAAAAAGTGATGAGTACTGAGTGATGAGTACTGAGTGACTGTCTTTCGCTCCGGGAGGAGCGAGATGTTTATAGACTCTTCATTCGCTCAAGTTTTTCGCGGGGACGAGATGGCCGCCGTCTCGTCCCCGCGGAGTGTTTTAGTCGATCCTTAAAACCTATAAACATTCGGCTCCAACTGAGCCATGCAGCTTAATTTATTGTTTCTTGCGCGAGTACACGTAGAACAACAGCGCGATAATAGCCAGCACCAGGCTTTCCATGAAGAAGAAGAAGCGCGGGACGAAAGTTCCGTCTTCGTCGTGAGCGTCGGAGTAAGCGACAAACGTTCCCAGCGCCAGTCCAGCTACCAGCCAGATGAATTGTCGTTTAGCGTCCCACATGAATCAGTAGGCAGAAGGCAGTAGGCAGCAGGCAGAAAGAAATAGTGTCTGCTACTTCAGTATCCCCGAAAGCCAGTGCATGATGTTGAGCGCAAGTTGACGGTTGTCGATGTTTGGCACATTCATACCGACAGGTTGGTTGTCAGTGCCGGTCACTTGTGCCGAAAGCATTGCCGCGTCACCCAACACAACCACTCGTCCTTTTCCCAGATGGAAAGCGATGCCCTGCGCACGGCCAGCTGCAGAAGCGCGTTTTCCATCAATCTCGTCGGCTGCACTGTCGGCTAGTTTGAGAAAGGCGTCGCTTCCTTGCGGGCCCTTGAGCGACTGACCACTAAAAACAATCACACGATTTACACGCTCGGCATCAGTGCGTCCGTTTGTGATCGAACTTTCGCCGAGCAGATGATTTTCACGCGAGTAAACGAGGACGCTGGGTAAATTAGACTCTTTGTCTGCATTCGCCGGATCCGTTGTCTCGCTCCTGCTCATTTCAACGCCAAGCTGCTTCGCAAGAGTCTCGGCAGCCGAAGCGAACGGCGCATGGTCTACGATGAGCAGCAAGGCGCCACCGCCGCGTACCCAATCATTCACAGCGTCAGTCTCTGCGGGAGTAAATGCGGGACCGCCAGCGCCTTCGTCATCGGTGTCTTCATCGCCAAGCGGATTTACGATTACCAGAATCTTGTGGGTTGCGAGCGAAGCTTTGCTGAACGGCTGGCGGTTGACGGCAAAGTGATAGCCATCGTTGAAAAGCAGATCTGCGAAGGGTTTGTAACGATTGTTGGTCGTATCAAAGTTGTAGTGGGCCTCATCGAAAAGTACGCGCGGAAAGTTTTTCGTGAAGCTGGGCTTGTCAACCGTGGCGTCGAAATGCGGATCGGCAAGCTGCTGGGCGAATGTAGGCAGACCAATCACAGTCAATAAAAGACAACAGCTTAGCCCCATGATCGTTTTGTTCATTATGCCTGCCAAGAGCGTCTTTTTTCCGGTCGTAGCTAGTCGTATTACTGCGGCACGGGTTGAATTCTCAGCTCCGATCGGGACTAGGTTTTCGATTGAAGTTTCTTCAGCCGCTCGGCCGCAAGCTGCAGCGTCTCATCCTTCTTGCAGAAACAAAACCTTACCTGTTGCTGCCCGCGTTCCGGAACGCTATAGAAACTTGAACCCGGCACACACGCGACGCCAACCTCGCGGATCAAGTGACGCGTAAATTCCACATCATCGGAGAAACCAAAGCCGGAGATGTCGGTCATGATGTAGTACGCGCCGTCAGGGCGAAACGTTTTGAACCCGGAATTCTCCAGCACCGGTAAGAGTAGATCGCGACGCGCGCGATATTCCCTCTGTAGTCGATCATAGTATTCAGCGGGCAGCGACAGGGCGTAGGCCCCGGCTGCCTGCAATGGCGCTGCTGCGCCTACAGTAAGAAAGTCGTGGACCTTCCGAATCGCGCTCGTGATTTCCGGCGGTGCAATGCAGTAACCCACGCGCCAACCCGTAACGGAATACGTCTTGGACATCGAGTTGACGATCACTGTCCGCTCGCGCATGCCCTCAATCTGCGCCATCGAGATGTGCTGAATCTCCGCGCCCTCCCGTGGATAAAGAATGTGCTCGTAAATCTCGTCAGTGAAGCAGAGCGCGTCAAACTCACGGCAAAGCCCGGCTATGAATTCCATTTCCGCGCGTGTGAAAACTTTTCCGGTTGGGTTGTTGGGATTACAAACAATGATCGCTTTCGTGTTGGCGTTGAAGGCGGACCGTAGTTCGTCTGGATCGAAACTCCAGTCGGGCGCCCGCAGCGGCACGTAACGCGGCTTTGCATCCGACAAGATCGCGTCAGGCGCATAGTTTTCGTAAAAAGGCTCGAAGACGACAACCTCTTCGCCGGGATCGACCGTGGCCATCATCGCCGCGATCATGCCCTCGGTTGAACCGCAGGTAACGGTCAGTTCTGTTTCCGGATCGACATCCAGACCGAGATACCATTTTGTCTTCTGCGCGATCGCTTCACGGAAATTGCGCGCGCCCCAGGTGATCGCATATTGGTTGATGTTGTCTGCGATCGCCTGCATCGCGACCTGCTTGATGTCGTCTGGCGCCGCGAAGTCAGGAAAGCCCTGCGAGAGGTTCACTGCCCCGTGCTTGAGCGCCTCGCGCGTCATCTCGCGAATGACTGATTCAGTGAAGAGACTTGCCTTGTGCGACACGTGTCGGCTTTTTGAAGCGGCGGGCGTAGTCATAGTTTGATCCTCGCTTGTTTTTGTAACGCAAACTGCTAGTTTGCGGCGTGTAAGTTGAAAACCACGCAAACTAACAGTTTGGGTTACATAGGACGCAATCTGGTCGCCGCAATTCGCAAAACTTCCTGCACCTGCGCATCCCAGTATGTCCATGAATGATTGCCGGGGAGCTGGCGATACTCATGCGGAATCTTCTGTTTCACCAGAATTTCCGCGAAAGCTCGGTTCGTTTGCAACAATCCATCCTCAGTCCCGCAATCAAGATAAATGAACCCGAGGGCGGCGATCCGTGGAGCAGATAGATCACGATAGAGCTTGTTTAGATCGTTAGCGGCGCGAGTGTCACTGTCAGCCGCTCCGTAAACCGGTTGGAGTGTTTTCCAGACGAATGCAAGTCCCTTCAGGTCGGCTTCGGTCCACGAGGCTGCATCCAACGCACCGCTCAGCGAGGCTGCGAATACAAACATCTCTGGATGCTTGACGCCAAATTTGAGCGCGCCATAGCCGCCCATTGAAAGCCCGCCAATGGCACGACCCTCGCGCTGGTTGCTGGCGCGGAAACGCTTTTCCACATCGGGAATCAACTCCTGCAGAATATACGATTCATACTTCTCGGTGGGCACGCTGGCACTATCGGTGTACCAACCATCGTTGCCTTCCGGCGTGACGATGATGACATCGTAGGGGGCCGCGTAATCGGCGAGATGAGTCTTCTCCAGCCAGTTAGTGTAGTGCCCGGTCAGGCCGTGCAGAAGATAAATGACTGGATAATGCCTCGACTTGAAGTCGGGCTGATCGTAGTTAACCGGCAACAGCACGTTGTAAGGCAAAGTCTTGCCGATGAGTTTACTTTCAAACTGAATCGTCTGGACGCGCGCGTTTGCCGACGTCGTCGCTTGGGTACGCTGTGCGGACGAGAGGCTGGCAGTCGCAGTGGCGGTCCCCGTGAAAAAGAGAAGGGCTACGAGAATAAGGGAGAGCCAGGTTCGCGAGTGTCTTATCATCAGTTTTCTCCCGGAGTTAGCATCGGAACATGGACGCCCTTGCTTAGTACAGTATGCTCAGCTTCTTCGTAACCCGCATCCACGTGACGCACCACGCCCAAACCCGGATCGTTAGTGAGGACGCGGTTCAAGCGTTTCGCGGCTTCGGCTGTTCCGTCAGCTACTGAAACCTGGCCCGCGTGTAGCGAATAACCTATACCCACACCGCCGCCATGATGAAACGAAACCCAGCTCGCGCCGCTCGCTGTGTTTAGCAGCGCGTTGAGAATCGGCCAGTCGGCAACAGCGTCCGAGCCATCCTTCATACCTTCGGTCTCGCGATAAGGTGAGGCGACAGAGCCTGTGTCGAGATGATCGCGGCCAATGGCGATGGGCGCCTTGAGATCGCCACGTTTGACGAGTTCATTTATCGCCTCGCCCATCTCGGCGCGTTCGCCGTAACCCAGCCAGCAAATGCGCGCCGGTAGTCCCTGAAATTGCACACGATCCCGCGCCAGCCGCAGCCAACGATTCAAAGTCCTGTCGTCGGGGAAAAGTTCGAGAGCCAGGTCATCCGTCTTTTGAATATCGGCTGCGTCGCCTGACAAGGCGACCCAGCGAAACGGCCCCTTGCCCTCGCAGAACAGCGGGCGGATGTATTCGGGCACAAAGCCGGGAATTTCAAACGCGTCTGTACAGCCGGCGTCGAAGGCCATCTTGCGAATGTTGTTGCCGTAGTCGAAGGTAACTGCGCCGGCACGTTTAAGCGCCAGCATCGCCTCAACATGCCGGGCCATCGACTGCATCGACTGTTTGACGTATGACTCCGGATCGGTGCGGCGCAGTTCGGCGGCTTCGTCGAGCGAGAGTCCGGCTGGAACATAACCATTCAAAGGATCGTGCGCGCTCGTCTGATCAGTTACTGCGTCAACCTTGATTCCGCGGCGCACGATCTCGGGAAGCACTTCCGCGCAGTTGCCGACCAGACCCACCGAAACAGCGCGCTTCTGTTCGCGCGCGTCGTCGAGAATGGCGATCGCTTCATCGAGTCCGAGCGCCAACCGCTCGCAGTAACCATTGAGAACCCGCCGCTCGATGCGCGCCGGATCGACGTCGATGCCAAGGAACAATGCGCCGTTCAGGGTTGCTGCCAATGGCTGCGCGCCCCCCATGCCGCCCATGCCGCCGGACACGACGAGTTTACCGCTCAGGTCTCCGCCAAATTGTTTGTCGGCCATCGCCGCAAAAGTTTCGAACGTGCCCTGGACTATTCCCTGTGTGCCAATGTAGATCCAACTGCCGGCCGTCATCTGACCGTACATCATCAGACCCTTGCGTTCGAGCTCGTGGAAATATTCCCAGTTGGCCCAGGCGCCGACGAGGTTGGAATTGGCGATCAGGACTCGCGGCGCGTATTCGTGAGTACGAAACACGCCGACGGGTTTACCGGACTGCACCAGTAACGTCTCGTCGTTTTCCAGCGTCTGCAACTCGCGCACGATCGCATCAAACGACGCCCAGTTACGCGCCGCCTTACCCGCGCCTCCGTAAACGATAAGCTCGTCCGGCTTTTCGGCAACGTCCGGATCAAGGTTATTCATCAGGCAGCGCAATGCCGCTTCCTGGTGCCAGCTTTTGCAGGTTAATGTCGCGCCGCGCGGCGCACGAACTGTTCTGGGTGAACTCATGATCGGTGGGTAGAGTAATAACAGAAAGGCGGATGCGCAAGAAGGAGTATTGATTGACGCGAAACTGCGACGGAGAGTTGGTAGTACAGAGTGCCGAGAGCTTGGCCGTTTCGCAACTTAACCAGTTAAGCGCCTGCGGTCAACTTTTCCAGGAAATGCGAAACGGTCATGACCTCCACTCCGCGGATGCGCATCTGTTCAATCAAATCGCTATCACCTTTGAGATCATCGTCGCGTGAGATCAAATACTCTGCGCCGGCAACGATAGCCGTCTCCGAAAACATATTGTCACGTTCATCTCTGCAAAGCTTCAATTGGCCACTAATCACTACCAAAACAGCTCGGCGCAGTATTAGCTCGACGAACTGTGTGATTTCATCTTCCGTGAGACCATATTTGTCTTTGATTCGGGGACGATGTAAGACTTCGCTGATTTCGTGCAGTAGCGGCGTCGATATAGCGATTTCGAACTGGCCGTTGACCCACGCATCTTTGATTCGCGCCGGGAAACCTGTGCGGTTGAGGAAGGCAGAAACCCAAACATTCGTGTCAATGACGACGAGCTTCATCGCGCATCGATGATCGGTTTTTCCTGGGTCGCCGTGGAGATGTCCGCCTCGATTTCATCCGCGCCGAAGCGATCGGTCTTACTCTGAACTTGCTCGAGCAGAGCAGCAAATTTGCGCTCCCATTCTGCCTCGGAAGTGACGATGAGTCGCACGCGCTCGTGTTCTTGCAGGTCGAGATCTTCGCTCGGCTTTAAGACGCCTTTCTCAAAGGTAGCCTGAATAGATCGAACTTCCATCGCTAATCTCCCTCTTTCGGTGACCTGCGTCTCTTCTCGGATTGTAGCGTTCGCTGGTAGGGAAGTCGAGGGCTATGTACTTGCTACAAAACAGACCCGAGCCTGGAACAGATTGTGTTCAGTTCTGCGACGCAGGTTTCTGCAATCAGGCTGCCGGTCATTCTCCTTGACATAGAGCTACCGCCGCAATACGTTCTCGGAGCAATGTTTGAACTCAATCTAAGGCAAGCAGTCCTCAAGAATCGCTATGAGATTAAAGGCCGGATTAGCTCCGGCAGTTACGCTGAGGTGTTTGTTGCTCGCGATCGTGAGAGTGGAGAGGCTGTTGTCATCAAGGGTCTAAACAGCCATCTCCAGGGAACTCCGCCTCCCGAGCTTGAAGAACTGCTCGCCGAGAAGTTTCAAAGTGAAGCTGCGATCCTCGACCGGATTCGACACCCGAACATAGTTTCCATGCTTGATCGAGGCGAGAGCGAAGATCGTTCAGGCCGAAAGTTTAGTTTCATCACACTCGAATTCATGGCCGGCGGCGATCTGATGCAGCACAACCGCACCAAGCCCGAACAGAAGCTTGATCTTGCTCAGACGCTTCACTACTTCAAGCAAATTTGCGACGGGCTTTCCCACGCACATGCTTGCAGTGTTATTCATCGCGATCTCAAACCAGAGAATCTGCTGCTGAGTGCCGACTGGCGAACAATCAAGGTCGCGGATTTCGGCGTCGCGAAGACGAACGCCGCGGAACACTCTCCCATTACGCGCGTTGGCACACCAACCTATTCAGCTCCCGAACATTCGCCGAGCCTGACTACCGACGAATTTGGAAAACTCACAGAGTCTGCTGATATTTATGCGCTTGCAAAAAGTTGCTTCACGGTATTGTGCGGCAGGGTCCCTTTGGAGTTTGCCGGAAAGACGATCACCGCCCTTCCGTCTGCGGCGGCCGCGCAGCCCTGGGCACAAGAGTTCATGAAACTTCTGAGGCGGGCCACCGCTCACGAAGTTGGTCAACGATACGGCTCGGTAGCTGAGTTCTGGAATGATCTGGCCGCGCTAGCCACCTTCGATCCGGCAGCTACAAAGGCCCTTCCATTCAAGAGGCCGTCTCCCGAAGAGAGTGAGCTGGCGAAGAAGCGAGCCGAACTTGCCCCACTCGAAGCGATCCTGGCGCAGCGACAGCTTGAATTGGCTACGTTGCAAGCAGAGCTGCGGGACTTTGAGGCGCGATATCTCAGAATTGTGGGCGTCCGCTATACCGAACTCGATGAAATCGAAGCGCAGATAGCCGAAGCAATGGCCGAGCTCAAGCCGAACGACGAGCAAGCCCGCGCACAAGCCGCACATGCACGCGCTCAAGCGGAAGAATCTGCACAAGCAACGGGGTCAGTAAGCGAACAACAACCCTCACGCAAATTCACTCCTTCCGAAACCCTCAAGAAGTTGTATCGAGAATTGGCCCGGCTTGTTCATCCTGATACGGTTTTGGATGAAAGCGAGAAGGCGCGGTGTCACAGTTTGATGGCTAGGGTGAACAAGGCATATGAAGAAGGCGACGAAGAAGCGCTGCGAGATATTCTTAATCAATGGGAAAGCAGTCCAGAATCCGTCAAGGGTGAAGGCATCGCTCTGGACCTTGTACGCGTCATCCGCAAGATAGCTTTGGTCGAGCAGCGGCTCAAGACCATCGAAGAGGAAATCCTTTCTCTCGATGAATCGGACTTGTACCAGCTCAGATCAAAGGTTGAACAAGCCGAAGACGATGGACGAGACTTGCTGCAAGAAATGGAAGCGCAAGTTGAAGAGCAGATCGAGGTAGCGCGCGACCGATTAGAGGAAATTCTTCAAACCAGGTTGGCCACATGAAAGATGATCAAGAACAAAGAGATGGCGCGCTGGTTTCATCGCAAAAGCGCGATTTGTTGCGGAGGTCAACGCAGCTAATCCGTCGCGGACTACACGATCTAACAAAGCGACGAGGCATTGACTCTCGAAAGAATCGAATGTTTCGAACGTTGCTGGAGGCGCGAAAGAGAGAGGCGCGGCTAATTGAAGATGAAAAGCAGGCAACCCCAAACTGGAACCCCCAAAACCTAACTCCAGATGAAGAGGCTCAGTTTCGTAGCGATAGCGAGAAGAAGCCCGAACAATCATCGAAGCAGCAAGAGCCGAAAACCAACTGGGGGAAAATGCTGAAGGCGTATCAAGCAGAAGGGCGCGAGGGGATACTGCGCCGACTGCGCGCAATGCGCAAACCGAAGTAGCCTTCAGTAAAGACCTGTTTCCTGGCGAAGCACCCACTCGTGATGAGTGGCAGCAAGCGTAAGCAAATCTGGGCGATGAGGTTGATGCCGTCGCCCAGATGTACGACGACGAGCGTGGCAAAGCAATTGATTGAAAACGTAATGGCCAGCGACCGAACGGGTCATAAACTTTCCACCACTCAGGAACGATATCATCCGTAAACTTGAAGTCGTTTGGTATGTTCAATGGCCACCGTGAAAACACTCGAGAGCATCACGAGGCACAAAACTGAGAATGCGGAGCTTCCACCCAACGAACCAGCCGTACGCCACTCAGGGTGATACCGTGTAGTGCTGAGAAATGATTGTTTACAAATACCTTCATCAATGCTTGGTCCCCTACGTTCTAAGGGACGGTCTCATTCGTTTCACACAGCCAACTGCTCTTAATGATCCGTTCGAGGGGAGGTCAAGCCTTGGCGAGATAGAGCGATACTTTGCAAAGGTTAGCCAAGACATGTCACGCGTGTTTGGAGTAGATGATGACCCATCCTCAACGGATCAGTTGATCGCGAACACTTTTGGCAGGTGGCAAGATGATAACTTTAGTAACTTGGCTTTCTTGAGCCTTAGTAAGAAACGAAATAGCCCGCTGATGTGGGCGCATTACTGTGATTCTCATCGTGGATTTGTTTTGGGATTCGACTCCACTGATCCATTCTTCAGCGTAGGAATTCCTGGGACTATGTCTGCTTTGCGAGAAGTTATATACTCCGCGAGGCCAATAATGCCGGCTCCGGATGAAAACCCCTTAGAGTTCTTTCGGGCGTGCACCAACATCCGCACAAAGAGTAATGACTGGGCATACGAAGAAGAGCTTAGAATGTTTGCGGATCCAACGAGAGCTACGGATACCAAACCAGGAGTCGACGGACATGAGATTTACCTGTTCAAGTTTCCGCCAGAGTCAGTAGCAGAAGTCATTCTAGGGCACAGAATGGCTAAGAAGGATCGACAGACGATTGCCGAGATTGTTCGCAAGACATACGGCAAAGCAAAGCTATATGAAACCGCGCTCAACGCGTCAGAATACGACTTAGATGTTGTGCCCTTACCGCGGATGAATCGGTGTCCTAAGCAAATCTCAGGTGCGTAGCACGGACTCCTCGTTGAATTCGTGAGTTAGACGGGCGTGAGGCAAGACACGCGATTCAAACCCTACCAAACAGTCGCGACTACTCCGCTATTCGCGATCTGCACATCGCGAGTGTGCAGAGTAACGTTCATCCGGCGCGCGAGCCAGCGATGATGCGCTCGTGCAGCTCATTTTTCTTGACCAACATCAAGCCGCCAGTTCCAGGGTTACTTTGCATCCAGCACGAGCCGCCAGCGTAATCAGCATTTCCAGGCTAAAGTTTTCCCACTTGCCGCACATCAATTCAGCCATTCTCGATCGAGCAATCTTCAGCTTCGCAGCCGCTTTGGCTTGCGTCATGCCGCTCGATTGAATGTGTTCGCGCAGATCGCTCATTAGCTTAGCCCGCATTTGCAGGATCGCCGCTTCCGCGGGGTCAAATCCAAGATCGGCGAAGACATTGCCACTCGATTCGGTAATGTTGGTATTCATTAGTTACTCCTCAATCTGCCTGTATCGCCGCCGAGTAGTCTCGATGTCTTCGCGTCTCGTTTTCCGAGACTTCTTTTGGAAGGCATGCAAGACATGAACGGCATCGGCAAACTTGGCGACGTACAAGACTCGCCATTCGCCCAAGACATGAATTCGAATCTCGCTTACTCCAGCGCCAATAACATTCATCGGTTTCCAGTCCGTTGGTTCCAGCCCGCGTTGTACTGCATAAAGTTCAAATCCAGCTTGCCGGCGCGCTTCGGCTGGGAAGTTGCGGAGGTCATCAAGACTCGAACCAACGAACCGTAACGGTTTCACCCAAAGGATTATACAATCACTTTCATAGCTCGGCGAATTATGGGTAAGGGGTTGAAGCTTTGTATCCGTAAGTTGGATCCGCGAAGGTAAGGCGAACAATTCAGACCCTACCAAACTGTTGCGACTACTCCGCTATTCGCGATCTGCACATGGCGCGCTCGCTTGAGCGCCTAGTTGTGGCGAGTTTGTGAGATACCAGAAGAGCGCGTGCGTGTCCGCGACATAGTGATTCATCGACGGTCAGAGCCTTCCTCTGCCCGGGTTCCGGAGGCACCGTCCGGAAGTTCTTCTTCCCACTCATGCCTGATTTCATGAAGCGCTGAATCGATGTCAAAGTCGTCAGGAAACTTTCCACGCCAAGACCCGCGCAGTGATTGCGATGGGGTGCGTTGGTCACCTGCTGATTCCTGGCCTAATCCGTGGGCCAACTCTTCGACGAGGATCACGCGTTCGCTCAGGCGGAGGCCCTGAGCCATCCGCTTAACTTGTTCAAGTGTGGACTCTGACATGGCGCTACCCTCTCCTTGCCGATTTACGGCTTCCTGAAGAACCTCTTTGAGACTTCGCACCATGACACAGAGTATAGTCCTTCCGCGTATGTGCCACTAGATGCCCTCGAAGACAGAAGGGAGTATTCATTACAAGGAATATGTTAGTCCTCACCGCGGTGCAGCAGACCACTGAGCCAACCACCCTTCTCGCGTTGCGTCAGTTGTTGCAGCTCGCCCGCGTCGAGCCAAACGCCGCCGCATTTTTCGCAAGTATCAATCGTCACCTTCTCAAACTCCCCCTCTTTCAACGCACCACCGCAGCGCGGGCATATCATCGAAGATGTGCCGGCTGCCTTGGCCTCTTCCGCCACCTTCATTTTCTCGCGCAGTTTTTCAACCGCTTCTTTGTTTTTGCGGTGAAAGTATTCCTCTTCCAAACCACGTCTTCGTTCATCAAACGCGTCTGACATGTGTTCTCCTCCTCGTTCGCTTTATCTAAAGCCGCCCGCGCCTAACTCAGCAGCGAATCAAACTCACCGCCACGCAACGCCTCTACAATCTTCTGTATGTCGCCGGACATTGACCGATCGGCGACCAATTGCGCGACATGCGACCGCACAATTTCGTAAGCAGCCTGGACGCCGCGCCCGGGCGCCAGCGGCTTGCGATACTCCAGCGCTTCTGCACCGGTAATCAATTCAATCGCGGTTGCCGCTTCGGCGAGGTCGACAATCGATCGGAGTTTAGTCGCCCCGGTCATGCCCATTGAGACATGATCTTCCTTGCCGCCGTCAGTAGGAACGTTATCAACGCTCGCCGGGTGTGCCAATACCTTTGCTTCGCTCAGCAGTGCCACCGCGGTTACCTGCAACATCATGAAACCTGACGAAGTGCCGGGCTGGCGCGTCAGAAACGCGGGCAAGTTTTCGTTCGCATCCGGGTTGACCATACGGTCGATGCGTCGTTCGGTGATGCTCATCAAATCGGTCAGCGCGATGGCAGCGTAGTCAAAAACCATTGCCAGCGGCGCGCCGTGAAAGTTGCCGCCGGAGAGAACGTCACCGGTGTCAGAGAAGACCAGAGGATTATCTGTGGCGCTGCCAGTTTCAGTTTCGACAGTGCTACGCGCGTGTTGCAGCGCGTCGCGCACCGCGCCGTGAACCTGCGGCATGCAACGCAAACTGTAAGCATCCTGGACGCGCGGATCGTTTTCGAGGTGCGACTCGCGAATCTCGCTCCCGCCGAGCAGTGCGCGCAGATGAGCAGCGACTGCGACCTGGCCCGCATGCGGACGCGCCGCGTGAATGCGTTCATCAAACGCGACCGGAGTTCCCTTTAACGCTTCGAGCGACATGGCGCCGGCTACGTCAGCCAGGCGTGTCACGCGTTCGGCGCGATGCAGCGCGAGCGCACCGACCGCGCCCATCGCCTGTGTGCCGTTCAATAGCGCCAGGCCCTCTTTCACTTCCAGTTGCAGCGGCTGAATGCCGGCGCGTTTAAGCGCTTCGCCGCCGCTCAAACGTTCACCTTTGTAGAACGCTTCGCCTTCGCCGATAGCGGCGAGCGCGAGATGGGCGAGCGGCGCCAAATCACCACTGGCGCCAACCGAACCCTTCTCGGGTATGACCGGCGTGACGCCCTGCTCCAGCATCGCCACGAGCGTGTCGGCGACGATTGAGCGCGCGCCACTCAGTCCGCAGGCGAGCACGTTTGCGCGAAGCAACAACATTGCGCGCGCCTCAACCTCGGAAAGCGGATTTCCCAAACCACACGAGTGGCTGCGAACAAGGTTCAGCTGCAACTCACTAAGTTTGTCGAGATCGATACGAACGTCGGAGAGCTTGCCAAAGCCGGTGTTGACGCCGTACACAGCGCGATTCTCAGCTACGATTTGTTCGACGACAGCTCGCGAAGCCTGACAGCGTGCACGCGCTTCAGCGGAGAGCATTACCTGCTCCTGCCCGCCGGCAACAGCTACGATTTCTGGAAGGGAGAGTGGTTGTCCGCGGAGTTCAATCATATAAAAACGGAAGTCAGAATTCAGGAGTCAGAATTCAGAAGGCGCCAGTTTGCGCCTGAGTCGTCGCGAAGGACAGTTCAGCTGCAATGCTTACTACTGTTTTCTGAATTCTGACTTCTGTTTTCTCACGCCTTGACGGGTGCGTTTCTGTCTGGCGTTTCTGAAACATGGATGCGCCTGGAATCTTTATCGGCAGTTTCGCTTATGTCTATCTTGCGGAACTCACCTGTGGCTGAACCGCTCCTCACACGCTGGCGCGCGCGCTTCGCACGCAGGGCCGTACGCGGGGCGCCGGTTGCAACTCGGGTCCACCGGGTCATGGTCTGCAGGGGTCGCATTGAGAACTGGTGCTGCGGTAAAACTTCGCCCGTTGCCTCGCGTAGTCGCACAGTGCCGATGGCAAAGATCGCGATGGCTGCGTTAAAAAATACGCCGACTACGAACACCAACCAGCCCGGCACAATGCCGACTGTAGCTCGCTCTATGAAGGCGTTGAAATCGCGCGCTGGCAGCGGATGAAGGTAAACTTTGAGATTCCAGCTCAGCGCCAGGAGCGCAAAAATCCAAAGATAATTTCGTCGCAGTCGCCGGCCGACGGCCTCCCATTCGGTGATGGTGAAATGCGGCGTGATTAGATCCGCGGCCAGATGTTCCGCCCACGACTCGTCCGTCGGCACACTTTCCGGCGCCAGCATTTGTGCGAAGTATCCCGTTTCGATCACGCGCACGCGGCTTGACCAGATCTCGTAGTATCGATAACGGCGCGCTTCCATCAATAGAAAGATCGCGACCAGAATCGAGTTGATGGGAATAACGAAGTGTGGATTGCTTTGCGAACTAAAAACGAAAGAGAGGGTGGCGCCGGCCGTGAGCACGGCCCAGTTTGTAGTTGTATCCAGCCGGTTGCGCCAGGTATTAGAGCGTTGCACCTCGCCGCGATAGAAATGGATCATCGCGGTGTTAAATTCAGCCGGCGACATGCGACGCATCTGCGCCGCGGGTGTATGTCCCGCTCTTTCAGAGATGGCCGGTTCAGGCGTTGACGCCGGTCTTAAGCGGCCAGTCATTCTGTCGGCCGAAAGTGATCCAGATCCTTTTTGCTGAGCTTCGGTGGTCATTCAGTAGACCGCAACTGCGGGTTCGTCGAATTGATAGTGCGGCGTCTCGACTCCGAAAATAATATAGCACGCACTTAAGGTTCATTCGTAGTTATGTGCCTCGTGATGAGGTCTGTACGCATGAGAACAGCGGAACAAAAGCACTCGCTTGACAGTGTTTGAGCGCGACACCTATAGTTAAATTTTTCCGCTGTTTGACGCTTTTTGGTTTGTATCAGCTTCCATCATGACGGCAGCCCGGGAAAGAGAATTGGATTCGCTTTGGATGCGCCAGGCAATCGCCGCAGCAGTGGAAGCAAGAGATCGCGGCGAAGTTCCGATCGGCACTTGTATCGTCAATGGTGAAACCGTTTTGGCGGTTGCCGGAAACAGAACGCGCACCGACGGTGACCCAACTGCTCATGCGGAAATCGTGGCGCTGCGAGAAGCTGCTGCGAAGGTGGGTAATTACCGACTACCTGATGCGGTTGTCTATTCGACGATCGAACCCTGCGTCATGTGCGCGGGCGCTTTGATACAAGCACGAGTCGGAAGACTGGTATATGGCGCGCGTGACGAACGGGCCGGAGCGGTTGAATCGCACTTTGGAGTTTGCGATACCGATTTCCTGAATCACCGCATTGAAGTTACCGCCGGCGTGCTTGAAGAAGAATGCCGCGAGCTGATGCAGGAGTTTTTTCGCGCGCGGCGAGGGGGAGCGAAGGATGAAGGATGAAGGATGAGGGATGAACAGGAGAATGCAATCTCGTTTGCATTCATCCTTCATCCTTCCGCCTTCATCCTTGTATTTGGAGAGGTCGCATAGTGGCTTAGTGCACCGGTCTCGAAAACCGGAGTGGGGGAAACTCCACCGTGGGTTCAAATCCCACCCTCTCCGCCATTAAAATTGCGGATTTCGAATTTCGGATTGCGGATTTGGAAAGCACCGCGCTCCGACTCTTTAAATCCGAATTCCGAAATCCGCAATCCGAAATTCTTCAGGGAGAGGTGCAAGAGTGGTTGAATTGGCAGCACTGGAAATGCTGTGAGCGGGAAACCGTTCCGTGGGTTCGAATCCCACCCTCTCCGCCAGTCACAATAGTAATGAGTACTGAGTGATGAGTACTGAGTTCAGGAAGGAATCTTCGTTTATGAAATCAGCTAGTGCGCGTCGAGGCAGCTATCATTTCATCGTTCATACTTCCGCCGTCATCCTCGTTCTCATGACGGGGAGCGCACTGGATTTTGCCGCCGGCCAATCGCGCACCCAACCTCACCGGGCCAGGAATAGTTCTATTTGCGGCAACCCAAAGATCCCCTGTAAGACAAGCGTGCCTTTCGAGCCCTACGATCTGCCGTTTCGCGTTCCCGCAAGAGCAGTAATTTTTGACACAGAGTTGTTCTACGCAATAATTCTGAAAAGCGTTGCCACAAAAGAAGAGGATTGCAGCGTCTTCGTGCCAGAGCCCGAACGAATTGCCGCGCAGGCCTTGTTTACCGATCATAAAGTCTTTACGTCTCGTTGTGCCGATCCGGGCGAGCCCAACAGTGGGATGTTGTTCTACTCAAATGTGGACCCGAAGTTTAGAGTGATGGCGGTTTACGCCGGCAGCACGCTCGCCGAATCAAAGCGCATGCTGGCCGCAGTGAAGGCATCGGGAAAGTTTCCCGGAGCTTATGTCCGTAGGATGCGAACCGGCTTCAATGGAACCTAGGTGGGACAGACATCCCCTGTCTGTCCATGACAAACCACCTGCTTCGCTCTAAACTACGAACCCCCCGCTCGATCTAACTACGAGACACCCCCGCTCATTGAAGGAGACAGACTAGAGTCTGTCCTGCGAGGTTTTTATGGACGACAAACTAGCCAACGATGAAGCCAGGCGTTCGGTGCAACATGAATCGGTAAAGTCGCAGGTCGAAGGTGAAGTGCAGGCAGAGATTGCCGACCGCGCCAGCCAGGGCCCGCCAGCGGGCGAGGCAGGAAAGATTGACGAGGTCGCTGGGCACTTTCGTTCCAAGGCTGTCAATGAGGTGGTTGATACGGACCGTGAAGTGGAACGTGGCCGCGGCGCCGCACGTGTCTCTCAGATCGTTGATTACATTTTCTTCGTGATTTACGCGTTGCTGGGAATGCGGTTTCTTCTTGCTCTAATGGCCGCGCGCAGCAGCGCCGGCTTCGTGCGATTTATTGTTGCGGTAACGAACCCGTTCTATCTGCCGTTTAAAGGAATCGTTAACAGTCCCAGCACCGATCAAGGCCACACGCTGATGCTGCCGATTGTCGTTGCGCTTGTCGCTTACATGTTGCTGCATCTCGCGATCAACGGGCTGTTGCGCATGCTGGCGCATCGCAAGACGGCGATCTAAGTAGTCGATCTAAGTAGGACAGACATTCCTGTCTGTCCTTCTTATGAAGACTTTCTCACTTTCATCGCCGATGAAAGAAAGCTGCCCCAATGAAAAACAGGGCAACTCGACCTGTCATTTGACAATCCGCCGCGAGCAATTCAAGATCGCAAACGTTTTTGACAAGTTATCAGACTTCGGGCTCCGCACAATGCAGCGCCGGTGAACCCCGCCAGGCCGGGAACGGAGCAACGGTAGCCAAGCGCGCGTGTGTTGCGGGTAAGTCCGGAGTCTGGCCAAATGCGAAGGATGAGGGATGAAGGATGAGGGATGAAACAAGCCTTCAGGCATTCTTCATCCTTCATCCTTCCGCCTTCATCCTTATATGAGCTATCAAGTAATCGCACGCAAATGGCGCCCGCAGACTTTCGACGAAGTCACCGGGCAAGAGCCAATCACGCGCACGTTGCGCAACGCCATCGAACATCAGCGACTCCATCATGCATACCTTTTTTCCGGCGCGCGTGGGGTTGGCAAAACCACGACCGCGCGTTTGCTGGCAAAGGCGTTGAACTGTCATAAGGCGCAACTGCCAACGGCGACTCCCTGTCGCACCGACGACCCTGATGCCTGCCCGTCGTGCAGTGAAATCTCGGAAAGCCGCTCGATCGATGTGCAGGAGATCGACGCCGCCTCGCACACCGGAATCGATAATGTTCGTGAGACAATCATCGGAACCATCGGCTTTGCGCCCGCACGTGACCGCTACAAGATCTTCGTCATCGATGAAGTGCACATGTTGTCTACCAGCTCGTTCAATGCGCTCTTGAAGACGATTGAAGAACCGCCGTCGCGCGTGGTTTTCATCATGGCCACCACCGAGCGGCACAAAGTGCCTGAGACGATTCTCTCTCGTTGCCAGCAGTTTGAGTTTCGCACGATCGCCACCGCAAAAATTTTCGATCGCCTAAGGCTGATTGCCGAAGCGGAAAAAATTGCCGTGCCGGATGACGCGCTGCGTGAGGTTGCCCGTTCGGGCGAGGGCTCAATGCGCGACGCGCAGTCTAATTTTGATCAGGTGATCAGTTTTGCCGGGGCGAAGATAAAGAAAGAAGACGTCGAGATGGCGCTGGGCGTAGCCGGCGCCGATATTCTGATTCGGGTGGTCAATGGCATTGCCAACCACGTGCCGGCCGAGGCGCTTGCGGTCGTAGACGACGTGGTTATGCGTGGCCATGACCTGCGAAATTTTTGCCGCGATCTGCTCGCCCACTTCCGCGACCTGCTGGTTTCCAAAGTCTCCGGCAGTGACGAATTACTCGAGTCGGCCATCTGTGATCGCGATGAGCTGAAGCGACAGGCGGCGCTGTTTTCCGAAGCCGATCTGGTGCGTTTCTTTCATTCGCTGGCCGAAACGGAAACACTTTTGAAGACGGCGGCGCACCCGCGTTACCAATTGGAAATCGGGCTGGTGAAGCTGATGGAAATGCGGCGCCTGGAACCGCTAAACGAACTGTTGGCACGACTCGACGCGCTTGAAGCGTCTTTGCGGACGGTCAAAGCACCAGCCGGCGGCTCGGGAAGTTTGGCCGGACGGGGCAGTTCGTCCGGAGCGTCGGCTTCAACGAGGTCGACCGGAGCTTCTGCCGTATCGAGGGCGGCGCCACCGTGGTCTTCAGCGGGTTTGTCAGAGACGCCCGCAGGCTTGAGTAGAACGGCGGCTGCTGCGAGCGCACCGGCGGGTACGTATTCCGCCGCAGCGACACAGACTGCGTTGGCGAGCGAGGCGAACCGCAGCGATGTCGAGACGGGGATAAGCAGCCCGGGCTTTTCCGAAGTTGATGCGGCAAACACGTCCGAGATTGAACAGATCAAAACGGCGCTCGGGAAAAGGCGCAAGATGCTATTGGTAACTGCTCTTGACGAGGCACGCAACGCGATCCTTGAGAACAATGAGTTGTGCCTGGAGTTTGCGCCTGACACTCGTCACTTCCGCGACACGCTCGCGAAGAGCGACAACGTCAAAATCCTGCGGGAAGTTTGTAAGGAGATCACGGGGCGTGATCTCGGCGTGCGCTTTGTGATTAGCGATCCCGAAGCAAGCGCTGCCTCTGCTGCCGCTGATGCGCCACCTTCAAAGGAAGAAATGGCGCGGCGAGAGAAACAGAGCCTGCGCGAGCAGGCTGAAAAGGATCCCACCGTCCAACAAATGCTCAAAACGTTTCGCGGCGAAATAGTCGATGTGAAGCGGGTCGAGCCAGCGAAGTAAGATTCGCTCCAGCCGGGAAACCTTACGTTCGCCTTCAAAAATCCAGCAGCCTTCAAGCGGTTTCGACTTCAGAAATCAAGACCGGCACCAAGGGCGCGCCGTGTGCCGGTCTTTTATGCGCCACGTTCACCCTAGGACGTGGCGCCACGCGACACTTTCCGTTCCCGTCGGAACAAAAAGTGTTCGCGGACCGAGGAGCACGCCGCTTTTTCGTGCACCTCCGGCCATCAAGCTTGTTCAACCTCCTGAGCCGGCGCCGGATCCCGGCGCGAGCGGCGACGAATGGGAGTGCGCTCTTTCAATAAGTCCTTCTGCCTGGATTCAAGAATGTACGCCAGCGCCTGATAACTCATAGACAACGACGCCGCGGCGCGGGTTAAGCTTCCATTTGCCTTCGACAGTGCCCGTTGAATGACCCGGCCTTCAAACTTCAGGACCTCATTTTGCAAATCGACCGGCTTGTTGAATAGTGACTCGATAGGATCTTCCGGAGCGGGTTCCTCGCCACCCAATTCACTACGCGATCTAACAATGACTTTTCTGGCAGCGGCATTCACCCTCGATAAAATATCCTGACTCTGCGATTTGGCGAGCCACTCACTCGCGCGTTCGTAAGCAACGTAGAGAGTCTCGACCGACAGGTCGTCCAATTCTTCAAGCATCGTCAGGGCCGCGAGACCGGCTTTGTTGAGGGCACCCACCTGGTGAGCGACTTCGATCGCTTTCTGAAAAATGAACTGCGCCGGCTCGCTGCGTTTGAGTCTAGCGAGAGCGATCCCCTGGGTGACCAGAGCGTCAGCAAGTAAACATTGGTGCCCACTTTTCTCCAGAACGCGAACCGCATTACGAGCCACCGTTTCCGCTTCCTTAAACTTCTTCTCAGCAATGAAAATCTGTGCCCGCGTATCGTCAAATTCTGCTGTTCGCTTCTTATCGCGGACAAGAACGCTGATTCGACGAGCTTCGGCAAGATATCGATGTGCCTCTTTGAATCGAGAGAGATTGAAAAGGATGAGACCCACGTTGTTCTTAACGCTGGAACGGAGGGTACTGTTCTTAGCCAGCTTGAAATGGTGATCAGCTTTTTCAAACTCATCGATCGCACGACGAAGATACTCGGCTCTGTTTCCAGAGCTGGCGAGATGACGAAGGACAATTGCAAATTCGTTATGGTAATTTCCCTTAGTGGTGTGATTAGTAATCTTATCAAAAAGGGACGCGTTCTCCATAAGAATCCTTAGGGCTACATCGTATCGCGAGGCAGTCCACTCGACAGTTGACAATAGAATTAGTGCTCTGGCTCTCGTATTCCCGCCAGCTGTGAGTCTTTCTAGTGCTTCAGTAAGCACAATCCGTGACTCATTTAGTTCTCCCTGGCGCCAATAGCAGCGAGCAAGTTCCACCCGAGCGGAAGCAACCTTCATTACATCGCCGATTGATTCGTAGAATGTAATGCTTTCGGTGATCAAATTCTTCGCCAACTCTTGAGCTTCCTTTACGTCATTCTTGCTACCAATCCATCCGGTCAAGATTCCCATGCACAACAGGACCTCGGCGGTAACCGCATGGTGAAGCCCTTGCGTATCTGGCCGTTCGCCGAGACCTTTCCACAGGTGACCCATAGCATCGCGAGCTGCTTCCAAATTACCCTTATCTTTGAGCACTAAAGCAGCTTCACACCTGCGTAGCGCTTCCTCGTTAGCCGGAAGGTTAGAGGTGTTGACTTTTGGCGTCGTTATCTTCATGTGAGTTACGCCTTTCGAGTGAGTGTAAGAAAGCCTGCAAGAACGCCGGGATATTAGCGGTGTGACAGACGGGTTGCAAGACTTTCCCGAAGTTGCTCTATTCTTTCTGATGTAAGAACTCTTGCATCTCTCAAATCTACAAAGGAGCAACTTCAATGAAGCGTTTTCTAATGGTTGGGGGTTTGGTCGGTTTGCTTGCCGTATCAGCGTTTGCTGGAGATTCATCAACTAGTGGTTCTCCCGCACCGGCGCCGACTGGGACACCCGGAACAACAAACACGACTCCGGGCGACGTACCGACAGTCGGCAAAGCTGAGGAACTCTCGAGCGACGCGCTGTCTGCCTTACTGTCAGCGCTCAGCTTCCTGGGTATCTGAGTAAGAAACTCGATAGCTACTTTCGTGTGAGCCTCACGGCTTAGCCGATGCGCTTTAGTAGTTACCGTGTTTTTACTTTCCCGGTAGGCCCGACAACTCACATCACAATGGCCGCCTCACGGCAGCAGGGGGATTTGTGTCTCAAAATTCCTCACCTCCGGAAACGCTCGCATAAACCCAAAACATATTTTCATTCGGCGAGTTCAGCGAACAAAATCGGGCCTATCGTCGTATGGAATTTCGCAGTTGACTCAAAGGGGGTTATAACAATGCGCGATCCATTTACAGCAGGAATTCTGAGTTTAATCATCCCGGGCCTGGGCCAGCTTTATAACGGCCGCATCCTGGCCGGCATTCTTTGGCTAATCATCACGCCCGGATTCTGGATTGGCACCGGCGGCACGCTGGGCTGGATTTGTCACATCATTGCCGCCTACACGGCTTACTCCTACGCTAAAGATCACCCGGTCCGCCATGCCTACTAGATTGAAAGCGGCGAGCCTCAATAAAGAAACTCGCCGCCTCTGGGCATGACCTCTGTTCCTCACGTCGGTCATGTAAGCGGCCTTATAGTCCAAATCAAAGCGAAAGGCAACGGGTTTGAAGTCAACACGGGTTTGAAGTCAATGCTGGCTTTCCTTAACCAGCGCCGCCTCGTGATATCCTTTCCCCATCGTTACCAACGTCAAAGAAGAAGTCTCGCCACCGGCAATTGCGAGCGATGAAAACCCGTTGCGCGCCGGGATGCGCCTCGAGCCGACGGCGCCGCCATGTGCCATGGTCATTTTCGGCGCCACCGGCGATCTAACCCGGCGCAAACTCCTGCCCGCGCTTTATCGTCTGGCGCAGACACGCCTGATCCCCAGCGAGTTTGCGATCCTGGGCACGGCCCGTCATCCACAGAGCGACGACGAATTTCGCGAGGCAATGAAGGCGGCGATCGCAGAGTTTGGTTCCGACGAGGCACTCGATGAGAACGCCTGGCAGAGTTTCGCGCAGCGCATCTTTTATCTCGGCGGTGATTTCAATGACGCGGAGCTTTACCAGAAGTTAAAGACCAAACTCGAGGAGATCGACAAAGAATACGACACTGAAGGCAATCGCATTTTTTATCTCGCCACGGCGCCTGACAACTTCGGATTGATCGCCAAACAACTAGGCGAAGCTGGAATTGCGCGGCCTCGTTCAGTCAAGTCGGCAGGAAAAGCAAACGCCGGCGTGAAGCGAGGCACGACCAGGAAATCCTGGACGCGCATCATAGTGGAGAAGCCGTTTGGCCGTGACCTGGAAAGTGCGCGCACCCTGAACAAGACGCTGGCTGCAGTTTTCGACGAGAGTCAGATTTATCGCATCGATCATTATCTCGGCAAAGAGACGGTGCAGAATCTGCTCGCCTTTCGCTTCGCCAACAGCATCTTTGAGCCGTTGTGGAACCGGCAATACATCGATCATGTTCAGATTACCAACGCCGAGACGATTGGCGTTGAGGGCCGTGGCGGTTACTACGAAACGGCCGGCGCCTTGCGCGACATGATTCAGAACCACGTGTTTCAAGTGACGTCGCTGATTGCGATGGAGCCGCCGGCGTCGCTGTCGGCTAACGGCGTTCGTGACGAGAAGATCAAGGCGATGCAGTCTGTCCGTCCGATCGACGCCGCCGGGATCGATAAATTGGTAGTCCGTGGACAATACGGACCGGGCACGGTGCTGGGAGATACGGTGGTAGGTTATCGCGAAGAGCCGGGTGTGGATCCGAACTCTTCGACCGAGACTTTTGCGGCGCTCAAACTGTATTTCGACAATTGGCGCTGGTCTGGCGTGCCTTTTTATATCCGCTCGGGGAAGCGTCTGCAGAAGCACGTCACTGAGATCGCCATACAATTCAAGGAAGTGCCGCACCGGCTGTTCGACGATTCCGATTCACCGCTGCAGCCAAACGTGCTCGTGATTCGGATTCAGCCAAACGAAGGAATCAGCCTGCGTTTTGCCGCGAAGCTGCCCGGCCAGGCGTTGCGTATCCGCTCAGTCAACATGGACTTCCGCTACGGTTCGTCATTCGGCGTCAAGCCACCTGAGGCTTACGAGCGCTTGTTGCTGGATTGCATGCTCGGAGATTCGACGCTCTACGCTCGCCGCGATATGGTCGAACGCGGTTGGGACATCGTGACGCCGATTCTGGAAGCCTGGAAAAAGCCGGCGCCGGATTTTCCCAACTACGAAGCAGGTTCGTGGGGGCCGAAAGCTGTGTTTGAATTGATTGAACGCGATGGTAGAGATTGGCGGAAACTTTGAGACGGGGTCTTAGGTCTTTGGACTTTGGTCTTTGAACTTCGTGCTTCCAAGTACAAAGTTCAAAAGTACAAAGTCGAAAGGCCTAAGACCAAAGACCCAAGACCAAAGTCCAATTGTTTATGCAGATCCAACTTGGGAAAACTCTGGATGTCGAAGTTGTCGAACGGCAACTGGCGGAGCTGTGGCAAGAAACTGCTAATGATCCTAACACCGGTCTGGAGATGGCGGTGTTGCGCGCGCGCGTCGCGAACCTGCTGGTGTTTGTTTCGAACGCTGCCGCTCTCGACGACCTGCATCAGATGTTGGCCGAGCTGACCGCGATTCATCCAAGCCGGGTGCTGGCGATGTTTGGCGCTTCAGAAGCGACGGACCAGGACATCGAGATGTCGGTGGAGTCAATATGCCAGACTGATAAGCGCACGGGCGCCAGGCGACTTAGCTGCGAAGAAATCACCTTGAAGGCTTTCGGCAAGTTTGTCGTTGAACTACCGAGTGCCGCACTGCCGTTGCTGATGCCGGATTTGTCCACCTTTCTTTGGTGGCGCAATGCCCCGCACTGCTCAGACAAAGTCTTGGACAAACTCTTACGAGCGACCGATCGGTTGGTTATTGACTCCGCCGAGTTTGCAAATCCTCAGGCTGATCTCAGCGAGACAAACAAGCTATTCGATGAAAAGGACTACGACCATGTCGGCGTTAGCGACCTGAACTGGGCACGGCTGACCTTCTGGCGCGGACTGCTGGCGGATTTTTATGATGTCGCAGCGTATCGAGCGTGGCTCGAAAGTGTAGACGCAGTGCAAATTGATTATGTGGCGCCGGAGCTGGACGAAACGTCTGTGGCGCCGCAGGCTCTGCTGTTCGCCGGCTGGCTCGCGAGCCGTCTGGGATGGAGGCTCGCAGAGGAGAGACCGCTGGAAGAGCGAGGCCAAGCGTTGTCATTCAAGTTTGAGAACCGGGGCAGTAGCCCGACACCGGGGTCCCCAGCCGGGCAGCCCGGTTGGGGTGGGACTGTTATGGAGGGCTTACGTGCGCGCGAAATTCAACTGCGGCTTAACCGCGTCGAGCAGGGTGGGTGCAAGCCTGGCAGACTGGTGCGAGTTGAACTGCGATCAAGTCTCGAAGGAGAGGGTTCTTTCAAAGTCGCACGCAGCGACGACAATCTTTATGTACTCGCCGAAGCCAAACTGGGACGACGAACTCACCGCGGTCGCGTCTTGCCCGTTCGAAATCGCAGTGCCGCGCAGTTGTTAAGTCGCGAGATGGAGATCCTTTGCAACGATCAGATTTACCAGGAAGCGGTAGCCGTGGCAGCCCAGATGATTGCTCATTTAACATCGGCCTCCAGCCAGAAACGGTAAGCTGCTCCCGCATGCCAAAAATTTTGCATAGAAATCAGATCCTGCTTTGAAGAAAGCATTGACGATGAAATCCTGGCAGGCGTAGATCGATTTTCATAAGGTAAAATTCTTGACACAGATTAAAGCGCAGAGTAACGTAATCTCGCTACCGGGCAAGAAGTCTTTCCTCGTGAGATGCGTCCTTAGCCAAGCCATTCATCTCACTGCCGAATCTCATTCTCGAAAGTAGCCAACCCCCATTCGAAGCATATTAACAAGTTGGTACTGCGGCAATGCTATAGCGTATCACTATAGTGGGCATGTGCCGAAAGCACTTGTGGGATCAGAAGGCAAGCTAGCTTTGGTGAGCCATGTGACTCTTGGAGGAGTTTTCGTTTTCGACCTCAATGTTACCGGGAGATAACGCCATGCAGACTCGTCAGATTTTTGCATACCTTATTTTAGGATTGTCATTAGCCGCAACAATGTATGTAGCAATTTCAGCACAAAACCGAGCAACGGGCCCAGAAGCCCGACGCATCCCCGTTAAAGTTAAGCAATTAGTTCTAAACGAGGCAGCCGTGTCTGTAAAATTAAGGTGTGACGATGCTGAAGTGGTGGGTAATAAGGTTGAAAAGCTGTCGTGCGTTTTGAAGAACGGCTCGAGTCAAACTGTCATTGCGGCCTCGGTCAAGGTGTTAGTTACATTGGACCAAGAAGGAAAGCTGACCCTGGATTCGGGTTTCCTTACCTTTGACAGCCTCATGCAATCGGACTTTCGTCGAGAGAACAATAAAGGACTTATCCCGCCATCGGGCGAGTATCGCCTCTAGAGGACTTACCGACTGACTATGACGATGCTGTCGTAAAGGAAATTGAAGTGCGCCTGGATTATGTAGAATTTGCTGATCAAACCATTCTTGGTCACGATTCGCCTGCATCACAAATAATCGGCGAGTCACGAATCGGTGCAGCAAAATATAGAGCATGGCTAGTTAAGCAATACGAGAAAAATGGAGGATCAATAGAAGGGCTGCTTCCGCTTTTGGAAAAATATGAAAGGATGCCGGAAGAGATTGGAATTGAGGGGGCTAATCAGCAAGAGGGAGCTATGAGGTATCGAGGGTATCTTCGCAAAATCTACGCAAGCAAAGGTGCAGAAGGTTTGAGCAAGCAGCTCAAAAGGCAAGGCCCTTCCGAAGATTGATAGGAGGCTGAGATGATTCGTAGGATACTGCTGTTATCTGCCTGTCTGTTTTATCTGAGCTTGAATGCACATGCTCAACTGCTGCCAACCTGCGAATCTGTTTTTTCGTGCTCTGGGGAATCGCAAGGCAGCGCATCTGTGGGTTGGATTCTTCATTTACAGTACGATGACTGTGACGACAATCCCCATTCAAAAAATGTCACTTGTTACGAATTCCGTTTCCGGCTGTAAGGCAGACTGCGAAGTCCAGTGTACGCATTTGAGCGTCGGATATAGAGGTAGCGTGTCATGGATGGACTCATGTGAAGACCCCGACATCCTTGTCATCCGAACTTACGAATGTAACAATTGCGGGAATCCTCTGTCATCGCCTTCGGCGACACCCGTACCGTGCGCTACTCCGAATAAACCGAAGCCCGCAGACAATTGCGTTTGGAATCAGGCGTGGTGTACATGGCTCTGCACGTTTGACGACTGCGAGATGTACGGCTGGTACTGGAACTCTTTTTCCGAATCATGTTCGCCACCTGGAACAGGAACACAATCAGGTTGTACGGCAGCAGGCTGGTATTGGAACTTTACTACTAATACATGCCACGAGCCTTCAGGAGGAGGAGGAGGTTCTTGCCCGCTGATACCTCAGTATCCATGTGAACAAGGAACGTCTTGGAATGCTGAAACC
>JBOGOP010000031.1:0-32548 GCA_050747225.1 Pyrinomonadaceae bacterium | reverse complement strand
CTGTTGTCGATCCAGCAACAAATCCGTGCAGGAACAAACGAGTCAGGTTATCAACTAACTCCGAAACCTTGAGCTTGCCGGACGGGTCATACCAGTTATAGATCCAGTTCATCATACCGAACAGCGCGTAAGTGGCAACAGTAAGATCGACTTGAGTCTGATTCTCCTGTTGCTGCTGAATATCCTTAAGAATACTGCGCGCCAGTTTGGTGTATTTGTCTTTCTTCGTAGACACATGCGTGTGCAGATCGCCGGCGAGCGACTCAGCCTCATGCGACAGGACTTTCATCTCGGCCATGTTTGCGGCAAAAAAGGACAGGTGGTTTTCAATGAAGATCCGCAGTTTGCTTAACGGATCACTGACCTCCTGAAGCCGCTCTTCAAGGCGCTCGAGTACTCGTCCGAAACAATTGTCCTGGATCAGAAAGAGAAGTTCTTCTTTCGATTTGCAGTAGTGATAAAGGCCGGCCAGACTGACGTTCGTGGCGCGTGAGATGTCGCGCATGGTGGTCGAGTGATAGTTCTTTTCAGCAAAGATACGCGCGGCGTTTCGTAGGATGAACTCCAGCTTTTGGTCGTATTTGGTGAAATCTTGCATAGCAGATTTGGGCTTGGGACTTTGGACTTTGGACTTTGGTCTTGGGTCTTTGTACTTTGACCTTTGTTCTTCGTTTCTCCGACCGATATTGGCAGCAAGACCAAGAGCAAAGTTCAAAGTACAAAGTTCAAAGACCTAAGACCCAAGCCCCGTCTTACAACCGCACATATTCAAATTCAAACGGTTTGCCCTTGATCCCCGTCGCCGGTGGTGCGATCCAGTTCGCGATCTTCCCCGGCTCGATGACTGGATGCATCAAGCTGCGCACGTACTCGCGATCCTCCCTGCTCGGTAACCACTCAGCCTTCCGCTGTTCAAACTCCTCCGCGCTGATCACGTTTCCCTGGAGGTCGAAGTGATGGCCGGCGTATTCACCGACGTGACGATGAAATCTGGAGCTTGGCAGGAAAAGCCGCTCGCTGATTCCTTCTTCGGCCAGCGTCTTGTTCCAGCGCGCCAGCCCTTTTTCGCAATCCTTTATATACTCGGTGCGTAGCACTTCATTGAGCGCGTTACGCATAGCCACGTTGCGATCCTTGAGTTGTCCTTGTTCGACCACCTTCATCGTAAAGTTCTGCTCGGCGACGATGTGATCCTCGTATTGCTCCTGCTCTTTGTAGCGCCCCTTCAAACCAGCGGCGAAAAAGTCTGCGGAGTTGGAACTGATCTCACCACCAAAAAGATCCAGCGAATAACTGAACCAGAAGTTGACGTGCTTCTGAATAATATCGAGGGGAATGCCGCCTAACTCGCGTACGTCGCCTTGTTTCATCAACTGCGCCGTGCGTTTCACTACGCGGTTGAGACCGGTGTCGCCGACGAACATGTGATGCGCTTCTTCAGTCAGCATGAACTGGCAAGTGCGCGCCAGCGGCTCAAAACCGGATTCGGCGAGCGCCGAAAGCTGATACTTGCCGTCGCGATCTGTGAACATCGTGAAACAGAAAAAGTTTAGCCAATCGTCGCAGGGCTGATTGAACGCTTCTAGAATGCGCGGCTTGTCAGGATTGCCGCTGCGGCGTTCGAGCAGCGCGTCGGCTTCATCGCGACCGTCGCGGCCGAAATATCTCTGTAACAGGTAGACCATCGCCCACAGGTGCCGGCCCTCTTCGACGTTTACCTGAAACAAATTTCGCAGATCGTAAAGCGACGGGCAGGTCTTGCCGAGTTGCCGTTGCTGTTCAACTGAAGCCGGCTCGGTGTCGCCCTGCGTGACAATGATGCGCCGCAGCGAGTTGCGGAATTCGCCTGGGACCTCCTGGTAAGCGGGTTGACCGTAGTTATCACCAAAGCCGATTTTGGCATCGGACTCTGCAGGCTTGAGAAAGATGCCCCAGCGATAGTCCGGCATTTTCACAAAATCAAAATTTGCCCAACCGTCCGGCTCGACACTGATTGCGGTGCGCAGGTAAACGTCCTTTTGCTGGAAGCCGTCAGGACCCATCTCCTGCCACCAGTCGAGATAGTTTGGCAGCCACTTTTCCAGCGCGCGCTGAAGCTTCTTGTCTTCCGACAGGTTAACGTTGTTAGGAATGCGTTCGTAAAGGTTCATAAATGACCTCGTAAATCGTGAATAGTAAATCGTAAATAGGTATGCACTACGTCTTCATCTTGTTACGATTTACTATTCACGATTTACTTTCTTACGTTCTCTTGAAGTCAAAATGGGCTTGCGTTGGCTTGCCGTAATTCGTCAGCGCGCCCTCAGGCCCAACCGCGTTTGGTCGTTGGAAGATCCAGTTTTGCCAGGCTGTTAGACGGCCGTAGATCTTTGTGTCCATAGTTTCGGGTCCAGCGAAACGAAGCGAGGCTTCCATGCCGGTTAGAGCGTCGGGCGACAGCGACGTCCTTTCCTCTATCGCCACGCGAATCTCGTCTTCCCAATCCAGATCGTCTGGCGCGAATGTAATCAGCCCAGCTTCGTCGGCCGCCTCTGTATCAAACGCGCCCGAGTGGCCAAGAATCTCATCGACTTTCTCCGGTGTTGCCAGGAAGCGAGATTGCAAACGCGTGAGACCGTTGCTCATCGGGAGTGCTCTCGCATTCATTTGGTTAACGGTTACTGCAACCTGCTCATCCTCGTTGTTCAGCATGTAGCTGCGATCCGACGCCAACAGTAATTCCAACAAGTTGCCGGCGAAGCAACTTCCGGGTTCAACGATCGTGAAGAAGCTCTTGGCGGTTAGATCGAGTCGACGGAGGACGCGCGCCATGTAAAGAAGAATCTCGCGAACGAGCCAATGGTCCTGGTTAGCCAGAAGGGCTTTGTCTACAGAGAGGACATTGGCCGCGTTGCCCTGACTGCGGACGCATACCAATCCGATTTCCGGTTCGTTGACGCGCAGATGAAGCAGCGCGTGATCTAATTCGCGGTAAGCCTGAAGCGGCCAGTAAGTGTCACCCAGCTTCTGAATTTCGCCGGTTGTGGTTGGCGAGTCAGACTCCGGGCCACGCACAGTTAGATCGGCGTAACGCTGTTCGCGATTCAAAACCAGGTTGACGTACTTGCATTCGAGACCCGAGGGCTTCACTTCAACTAGCAGCGGGTTGAGTGTTATACCATAACGCAAACTGCTAGTTTGCGACGACTCGCTGTTACTCAAGGTGGAGCTTTGCGTGGCCTTCCGCAAACTAACAGTTTGCGTTACATTGCCTACGATCTCGCCGACTCGTGCGTCAATCGCCTCCTGGAATTTGCTGGTCGGGAAATAGTCATCGATTAGCCCCCACTCCTTCGCGCGTTTTCCCTTTAATCCTTCGGCCAGAGTTGAAAACACATCTGCACGATCACGGCGGACCTTTCTTTTATCGACCAGCCGGGTCAGTCCACCCGTCCCCGGCAATACACCCAGCAGCGGAACTTCAGGAAGGGAAATGGCCGAGTTGCCATCGTCAACCAAATAGATTTCGTCACACGCGATCGCGAGCTCGTAGCCGCCACCGGAAGCCGTTCCGTTAAGCGCCGCAAGGTAACGTCGACCGGAATGGCGCGAGTCGTCTTCGATGGCGCAGCGCGTCTCATTTGTAAACTTACAGAAGTTGACTTTAAACGCGTGCGACGACGTGCCGAGCATGTAGATGTTCGCGCCGGCACAAAAGATCCGCGGCTTAAGACTCGTTATGACGACGACCTTAACCCCGGGATGCTCAAAGCGAAGCCGCTGAATCGCGTCGGCCAGTTCGATATCGACGCCGAGATCGTAAGAGTTGAGTTTCAGCTTATAGCCTTCAGCCAGCGTCACGTCTTCGGAAACGTCCATTGAGAGGGTTGCCACCTGGCCCTCCACCTTCAGTTTCCAGTGTTTGTATTGGTCGGGTGCCGTTTGAAAGTTGATCATGCGCTCCTCTTAGCTCTCGACGGGTCGCCTAACGCGTGTTTCCTCGGAAAATACAGGATTTTCCACGGGCAGCTGCATCGTTCGAACGTTCGTTCGGAAACTGATAAAATAACGGTAACGCAGGATCTCAGTCAAGTTTGCAAACGTTAACACTCCATGATTTCTGGCATCGTTTTCGCGAGGGGGTCGATCGGACCTTGCTTGACAGTCTCGCAGTTTGGCGCGTAGGGTTTCGCTCCGACGACGGGGACTGGGCTTTCAGCGGGGCTGATAACTGATTTGAACCGCTGAATCTAAGATTTGAAATTTGAAATCTAAAACGGGGAGGCGAATCTGTTCTGGTGAACGGCGCGGTCTTCAAAACCGTCAGTGAGACTGTGAGAACAGGCTCAGGTAGGTTCGATTCCTACACGCCTCCGCCATGCGAATGCGGAATGCGGATTGAGGATTGCGGCGAGTAATCGATGAATCCGGAAGAAATGAAGACCAGAACGCGTGCGTTTGCTCTACGTATTATTCGCCTGGCCGAGAGCTTGCCTAATACCTCGACGGCGAACGTGATCAGAAACCAGATGATCCGCTGTGGTTCGTCGGTTGGGGCTAACTACCGGGCTGCTTGCAGAGCTAAGTCGAAACCAGATTTTGCAGCCAAGATGGGTATCGTTGAAGAAGAAGCGGATGAAACAGTCTATTGGATCGAGCTATTGATCGATGCTGGCATTGTCCGGCTGACTCGCGTGGCGGACTTGCTGAAAGAAGCGGATGAGATTCTGGCGATCACGGTCGCTTCGATCAAATCCGCGAGGGGCTTGCGGAAAGCCTAGTTACTTTGACGTGTTTGCAGATTCCGCAATCAGCAATCAGCAATCAGCAATCGTATGAAAGAATGGATTGCACTCAACATGACCCCCGGCATCGGTCCCCGCGCCGCTGCTAAGCTTCTCGAGCGTTTCGGGTCTGCGGAAGCAGTTTATCGTGCGACCAGGGCGGAGTTGGAAAGGGTTCGGCTGTTGCCGGAGGCGATCGACAGCATCCTCGCTCGCGACACGCACGATAGGGCGGAAGGTGAAGTTGAAGCGGTCAGAAAGTTGGGCGGCGACATCCTGATTCTGGATGATGGTGTTTACCCGTCACTGTTACGAGAGATTTACGATCCGCCAATCACTCTTTATGTGAAAGGCGCCTGGTCTGAATGTCTGGAGCAGCCCTGCGTCGCGATTGTTGGTTCGCGAAGAAGTTCGACCTACGGTCAGAACGCAGCGACGATGTTGGCGAGGGACCTGGCGCAGCGTGGTGTAACGATCGTTTCTGGTTTTGCGCGTGGAATAGACGCCGCGGCGCATCGTGGCGCAATTGAAGGCGGAGGGCGCACGGTAGCCGTCATCGGTACCGGGATCGATCAAGTCTATCCGCGCGATCATAAGAAGCTAGCGGACGAAGTGCTGACGTCAGGTGGTGCGATTGTTTCGCAGTTTCCGCTAACTACCCCACCCGTCTCGGAAAACTTTCCCTACCGAAATCGCATCATTAGCGGTTTGAGTCTGGGGGTTATCGTGGTGGAGGCGGCGGAAAATTCGGGTTCACTGATAACCGCGAGATTGGCAATTGAACAGAACCGAGAAGTCTTTGCAGTGCCTGGCAACATTACTTCGCGGAACTCGTTTGGCACCAACTATCTGATCAAAGGCGCAGGCGCTAAGTTGATACAGCAATGGCAGGACGTTGCGGCTGAGTTGCCGCCGCAGATCGCGGCGAGACTTCTGCCACCGCCACTTGCGGATAAGAAGAAGGAAAAGTCGCTGGCAGATCAGCTTTCGTTTATCCCGCAGGGACTAACAGGATTTGAGCAATCGGTTTTCAAGTTGCTTTCGGCTGACAATCCGGCGCACATTGATAAGCTCGTGAATCAGAGTCGGCTGGCAATTCCGGATCTGACCGCAGCGTTGCTGACGTTGGAAATGCGCGATCTGGTGCGGGCTTTGCCGGGGAAATGTTTTGTTCGAAAGATGTGACTAGTAGATGGGAACAATCTTGATAAGTGAAGCGATTTCACCCAAACAGCTTCGTGAAGCGGGTGAAGAACTATATGGGGACATGGTCAAAGCGGTTGTCGACGTCGAGAAGGGGATCATGGCTGCGGGCGCTGAGCTGCATGCTGACGAAGAAGCTTTTCTGCTCGAACGAAACTCACGCCAGGAGAGTTTGTGGGGGATTAATCTGTATACCGATCGCGCCTTGCCGGAAATGGTTGAGTTCGATTCAATGATTAACATACGACCGAGACAAAATAACCGGTCGCGTGGAGTGGAAGATGCGGCAATTCAGAAACGGATACTGGATATTGTTCGGAAGCTCGTGGGATAGAAACAGTAATGACAACTTATCATCCAGAGTTAGCAGCCGGTCGCTGGTTTACGTTGTCTCTTGCCGCACAACTGGGGAATGCCGGAAGCGAGTATGAGCGGGCGTTGCAATGGAAGAAGCGTGGTGATGAGGTTCGTTTCGAACACGCCTTCGCCCGATTGCTGGAGTTGATTGACCTGACCATTGCGGACCCAAGGTGGAAAAATCATCGGCTGAAAGAGCTGACGCGGTTGAGGGAAGTAATATGCGATGAACTTTACAACGAGATCCCTGAGTTCGTTCACACAGCCGACTTACGAAAGTACTTTTTGTATTTTGGAATTCTCGCCCGAAACGAGCGAGATAAAGCTCTTGAGACAAGCGTGGGTTAGGTCAGGCAAAGAGTAATGGCAAAAAATTTAGTAATAGTTGAGTCGCCGGCCAAGGCGAAAACGATAAACAAGTATTTGGGAAAGGACTATCTGGTTAAGGCCTCGATAGGCCATATCAAGGATCTGCCTTCCAAAGGTTTGGGAGTTGACGTCGACGACGATTTCAAGCCTACCTACGAAGTAATTCCCGATTCAAAAAAACGAAATAACAGGAGGATTGTTTCGGAGCTAAGGGCCGCCGCCAAAAGCGCAGACAACATCTACTTCGCGGCTGACCCGGACCGAGAAGGTGAAGCGATTTGTCAGCACTTGGCGGAGGAAATCGTTCCTAAGCGTCCGGCGAAAGCTACTTATCGCGTGATGTTCAATGAGATTACGAAGCGCGCGGTCAATGAAGCTTTCGAACACCCAAAGCAAATCGACAAGAATCTCGTTGATTCTCAGCAGGCGCGGCGCGTGCTGGATCGACTTGTCGGTTACAAAGTTTCTCCGCTGCTCTGCCGGACCGTCGGAGGAAAACTAAGCGCCGGCCGGGTGCAGTCAGTAGCGCTGCGAATGGTAGTTGAGCGAGAACGGGAAATCGAACGGTTCATCAAGACTGAGTACTGGACAATATCGGCCAATCTGCTTGCCAAACTGCCACCCGCCTTTGATGCGAGGCTGTTCAAGATCGGCGAACAAACAGTCAAGACGGGCGGTTTTGATCAGGATATAAAGGCCAGCGAGATCCTGCTTGGCGACGAGTCGAGCGCCGCTGATATCGTCGCCGAAGCAAGCCGGCAAACTTTTGTCGTCAATGAAGTAACGAAGAAGGAACGGAAGCGCAATCCGGTTCCACCTTTCATCACTTCAAAGTTGCAGCAAGAAGCTGCGCGCAAACTCGGTTGGGCCGTGAAGCGTACCATGATGATTGCGCAAAAGCTTTACGAAGGCATCGAGATTGGCGCCGAAGGTTCAGTTGGGTTGATTACCTACATGCGAACCGACTCGACGCGCGTTTCCGATGCCGCCCTCGGTGAGGTGAGGGATTTCATCAGCCAACAATATGGCGCTGCATACTTGCCGGAAAAGGCTGTTCATTATCGATCGAAAAAGGATGCGCAGGACGCACACGAAGCGATTCGTCCCACAGACGTCGCGCGGACGCCGGACTCACTCGCCAGTTATCTGAGCAATGACGAGCTGCGACTTTACCGACTGATCTGGCAGCGTTCGGTTGCCTCGCAGATGACACCCGCCATTTTTGATCAGACCACGATTGATATTGGAGCGGGTCGTTTTATCTTCCGCGCCACTGGGTCGGTGCAAAAGTTTGACGGCTTCCTGAAGGTTTATCAGGAGGGCCGCGATGAGAAGACCGAGGAAGACGAGGAGGCTGAGCGCAGCCTGCCGCTCGTGGAAAAGGGCGAGACACTTGCCCTTAACCAGATCACGCCGGAACAACACTTTACTGATCCGCCGCCTCGCTTCACTGAAGCTACTCTCGTGAAGGCGCTGGAAGAAAAAGGTATTGGCCGCCCTTCAACTTATGCGGCGATCATGACGACCATTTTGGCGCGAGAGTACGTTGAGAAGCGCGAAGGACGTTTCCACCCCACAGATTTAGGAAAGACCGTTAACGACCTGCTGATTGAGGGCGGGTTTGACGACTTGTTTAATGAAACTTACACGGCGCGGATGGAAGAAGAGCTGGATAGTGTTGAGGAGGGAAAACTCAAGTGGACCGACGCGCTGCACGAGTTTTATGACAAATTTTCGAGTGACCTGGTTAAGTTCACCAAGTACACGAAAGATATAAAAGACGCCGAGAAGCCGACTGAAGAGGTTTGTCTTAAATGCGAAACGAAGGGGATGGTGCTGAAGTGGGGACGCTTCGGCAAGTATCTTAAGTGCTTGAAATGTGAGGCCACGCGTGATGCTGAGCCCAAGGCCGGATCAAACGGTGGCGCTGGGGGAACTGACTCAACTGCCGGTAGCGAAGCGGCGGCGGAGCCCGAGATTTGCGAGCTATGCGACAAGCCGATGCAGTTGAAGCGCGGTCGTTTTGGACCGTTTCTGGGCTGCACGGGGTATCCTGAATGTCGGAACATTCGCAAGGTTGCCAAGAGTGGCGTGGCTGCACCGGCGCCGGTGCCTCTGGACGAGAAGTGTCCGGTCGACGGCGCGCAGTTGGTGAAGCGCTTCGGACGCTTCGGCGAATTCATCTCCTGCTCAAACTATCCGAAGTGCAAATACATCAAGCAGGAGTCGACCGGCGTCGCCTGTCCGCGACCAGGATGTAAGGGTGAGTTAGTAGTTAAGAAGTCGAAACGCGGCAAAGTCTTCTACGGCTGCGGTACTTATCCGGACTGCGATCGCGTCTATTGGGACAAGCCGGTTTTGGAAGTTTGCCCAACATGTAACGCTCCGTTTTTGCTCGAGAAAACTACGAAGAAGCAAGGCACATTTCGTCATTGCGCCAACGAAGATTGTGGTTACAGTTCTAACGAAGGCGCTGTTGAGAAAGCGAAGGCCAAAGTCAGGAAGTAGCCCGTAGGACAGACATTCCTGTCTGTCCATCCCTAGCTCAACCCGCAAAGCTTTAGGAAACTGGACAGACACGAATGTCTGTCCTACACATAAGCTTCAGATTTGAGTTAGAATCCGCGCGGCAAAAATTCCCGTCATTGTTTAACTGTCCTACATGACCCCAGGAGCCTAATTATGTTCAGACGCAATGCTACCGTTGTACTGCTTTTCATTTTCCTTGTTTCGCCGAGCGCAACCTTTGCTCAGCAACCCACGCCCTCGCCGAGTCCGGCAACCACTCAAGCGCCCGCGACGCCCGCGAAAGATCCGAATGATCCCATCGAGCGAATAAAAGACGAGGGCATGAATCGTTCGCAGGTGATGCAGACCTTGAGTTATCTCAGCGACGTTATTGGTCCGCGTTTGACTGCGTCGCCGGGAATGAAGCGCTCGAACGAGTGGACACGCGATCAACTTACTAAATGGGGACTGCAGAATGCGCACCTCGAAGCATGGGGACCTTTCGGTCGTGGCTGGACGCTCAAGCGGTTTTCGGCCCAGGTGTCAGAGCCATTGGACATTCCGCTCATCGCCTATCCGAAAGCGTGGTCGCCGGCTACGGCGGGACCGCTGACCGCAGACGTGATTTATGTTGACGCGAAGGATGAGGCGGACCTGCAGCGATTCAAGGGCAAGCTCAAGGGTGCGATTGTCCTGACCGGCAAGGTTCGCGAAGTGAAAGCGCGTTTCGAACCAATGGGCACACGGCGCGATGAGAAAGACCTGCTGACTCTGGCCGATGCGCCGGTACCTACCGCGGGAACTGGCCGTCGGAACATCTCGGAATTTCGGGCGGCACTGGCTTTCGCTTGCCGGAAGAATCAGTTCTTCCAGGCTGAAGGCGCTGCGCTGCTGGTTGATGCAAGTCGTGCCGGCGACGGCGGGACAATATTTGTTCAATCCGCGACGGTGCCCCAGCCTTGCGTTGAAAATCCGTTTGCCCCGGGCGCTCCCCGCCAGATTCAACCCTACGACAAAGCGGCGCCGCAAATTATTCCTCAGTTGGTTCTCGCAGTTGAGCACTACAATCGAATCGCCCGGATGATCGAGGCCGGCGAGAAAGTAAAAATGACGGTGGACCTGGCGGTCGAGTGGCAAGACAAAGACCCCATGGGCTACAACACGGTTGCAGAAATTCCCGGGAGCGATCTCAAAGATGAGGTGGTCATGCTCGGCGGGCATATGGATTCCTGGCACGCTGGAACAGGCGCAACGGACAATGGCGCTGGAGTAGCGGTTGCGATGGAAGCAGTGCGAATTCTTCAGGCACTGAATCTAAAACCGCGTCGCACGATTCGAATCGCACTGTGGACCGGAGAAGAGCAGGGATTATTGGGATCAAGGGCTTACGTGGCGGAGCACTTTGGCAAAATGGAGACTCCCGCTTCAAGTGCTTCAGCGAGCCCCACCGCGACGGCTTCGCCGGCACCCAGCCCGTCTCCCGGCGTGCTGGTCGCCAAACCCGACTACGAAAAATTTAGTTCATACTTCAATCTCGACAACGGTACTGGAAAGATCCGTGGTGTTTATCTGCAAAACAACGAATGGGTGCGGCCGTTGTTTCGCCAGTGGCTAATACCTTTCCGTGACATGGGCGCAGCCACTCTCTCTATTTCTAACACCGGCGGTACCGACCACCTCTCATTTGACGCGATTGGCTTGCCGGGGTTTCAGTTTATTCAGGATGAGATTGAGTACGATTCACGCACGCACCATTCGAATCAGGATGTGTTTGATCGTATTCAGGCAGACGATATGAAACAGGCGGCTACGATCATGGCTGCCTTTATTTACAACGCGGCGATGCAGGACGAAAAGGTGCCGCGCAAACCGATGGCAAAGTAACCCCATTCGCTATTGAGATAGGCAACAGAAAAGGCGGGCCATTGCGGGCTCGCCTTTCTGATGTTTGCGGGGCAAGGGTTCTGGGTATTAGCTGGGACTCCCAACTGCGGGCTCGTACGAAGTGCGAACCTGGTGCTGGTTTCCCAGCGACGTGGTTTTGTTGGAAAGGTCGAGACCAATCCAAACCTTAATCTTCCTAAGCAGCGCCGGCAACACTACTTGTTGAGCGGTGCTTGAAAGTTCCTCCACCAGTCGGTCTCCGATTGCTCCGGCTTCCTGGCTGAGTCGCTCGTAAGCAGATGTCTCACGCAATCGTTCGATCAGTCCGGGACCGTGGTCCTTGCCGTTGGACTTCGACGTTTCTGCGTTGAGTGCTTCGCGAGTCATTGGCTGAGCGGTGAGCGAATATGCGGGTGCAGCTGCGTAACGTATTTCGTCACGCTCGTCGCTACTGAACGCTGCCGCAATTCCGTAGCCTACAAAGAAACCGACGCCCGCAGCGCCCAACGACCAGGCTAAGGGTTGTCTCTTGAAATGCTCCCGCCAATCGAGAGCATCTTTCACACTCTCCACTTGCTGCGCCACGGTTTCTTTAATCTCCGTTACCGTATTTGTAATTGAATCTCGCGCTTCGTCCATGCGTCGCTGGAGTTCCTCCTTTGATGGTTCTTCGCCCCGAGTTTCGCTGGATGTTTCGCGCGCTCGTACGAGTCCTAGAGTTCGTTCTTCAGCCATAGCTTGTCCTTTCTGAGCTCTGCGACCGTCCTGTCCGGGACCAGGCTTTGTTTCGCCAGGCGATTCTTCATAATCGCGATGATGCTGCCGCCAACGATTAGGTAGAGCACGCCTGCTGATAGAAATCCAATCCCGTACTTTGCTGCCTGGCTGAGATCGGCGTTTGCGAATAGGGTCGAGATACCGAATGCCAGAGCGACATTCAGCAACGCAAAGCCGACGGCAGCGATAATGCCGCCCACACCGATCATGATGCCATCGCGGGCGTATTCATTGGCTTCTTCCTTAATTTCGACCTTCAGCAAACTCATCTTGGTATCGAAGAGCTGCATCACGTCGTCTCCCAGGCGACTAAAGAGGGAAGGAAGACTTTCATCAGACTTGTCAGGGCTCACTGAAATGGCCGTAGTTGATTTGGCACTCACGGCTGAGGCCGACATAGCTGTATCTCCTTTCGATTATTACGCCGAAGTTTGAGCACGGGCGAAGAGCATTACCGCCGTCCGCGCAGAATTAGACCCAGCAGCAAACCGGCGGCGGCGGAGATTAGGATCGCCTGGCCTGGATTCTTGCGCGCGTAGTCTTTCGCGTTCGCCGCAATTTCTCCAAGGTCTGCGTTTTGAAGATCCTTAATCTTGTCACCGACAACCGTTATCTTGTCGCTGACGAAATCCTTTGCCTGGCTGGCGGCTTCCGAAATCTTCTCACCGTATTCGTGTGCTAAGGCGCTGGCAGTGCCGGCAGCCGTCCCGGATTGACTGCCAGATTGCGAGGTTCCAGGGAAATCTGTTGAAGTTGTATTCTGCGACATGCTTTGTTTCTCCTTCTAAGTAGTGCCGAAAATTTCTGAATTGTTTCACTTACCGTTCATACAAAGACGAGCAAACAATGTGCCGGGTGAACTTCAGAAAATATTTTCTGCTCGTTAGGTCAATTTGTTTTGTAAATGCGTTGATAGTTTGTCGTGGGCGGTGGAATCGACGACAAAACCGTTCGGCAGGGAATCAGCGTCTTGTTGTGAAAGGGTACAAATTTGCGACACGCAGGGTCGGGAACAATACAAAGAACAGGCTGAAAAGCAGCAATGAATTTCACCCTGATCTGGTCAGGGCGAGAGCAAAGCCGCCTCTTGACAAGGACGTCCTGCGGATGGTAAGTAAGTACTTACTTTGACAGCCGAAAAAGGCGAAAGGGCACTTTTGAGTAAGGAAATAGCGACCAATCGAGCTGAATCAACCCGGGGCCATGCACCCGGGAGCGGGCGCATGAGCGCGGAAGGCAGAAAGCTGCAGATCCTTCGCGTGGCGGTCAGCCTTTTTTCGCAGCGAGGTTTTGGCGGCACCACTACCAAGGAGATCGCGCAGGCGGCAGGAGTGTCGGAGGCCATGGTTTTCCGGCATTTTGCCACCAAGCAGGAACTCTATTCCGAGATTCTTGACCACAAGGCTTGTTCCGGTGACGCGATGAATCCCGAGCAGATGGTAGCGGAAGCGCTGAAGCAGAAAGATGATCGCGCCGTTTTTGAACAGCTGGCGCTGGGTGCGCTTAATCATCACGAGTGCGATCCGGAGTTTCAAAGACTCCTGCTTCATTCCGCCCTGGAGGGTCATGAACTAGCAGAAATGTTTTTTGAGAAGTTCATCCGGCGCGTTTACGAACTTCTGGGGGGCTACATCATCGAGCGGCAACGCGACGGTGCGATGCTTAAGATTGATCCCGCTATTGTCGTACGGTCGTTCATCGGCATGATCATTCACCACTCGCTTAATAACAATCTGTGGGATCCCAATCGGCGCTTGCTAAAGATTTCCAACGAGGACGCAGCGAAGCACTTTACAGACATTCTCCTGCACGGCATCAGCATCGACGCTGAGGCAGGCCCCAGCAAGAGGACGGCACGTAAAGGTTCCGGAAACGGCCTTTCGAGAAGGAACTAGAATCAAAATGTCTTCTCCGAGATTACCCGCTCGGGTAGTACAACTGTTTTCTTTGGCGCTGGCATTGTCGGCCCTTTTGTTTCTGGCAACCTCCTGTGGTGGTTCCAAGGCAAATACCCGAGCCGACGCAAACGGTCCCGCGCAGCCTGCGGCTGTTGAAGTGACTACGGCGACGGCAATCGTGCGCGAGTTGCCGAGATTCTTCGAGGCGACTGGGAGCCTTACGGGTGATGAGCAAACCGATGTGTCTCCGTCGATGGCCGGCAAAGTCTCCTTCGTTGCCGTGGACATGGGAAGCTACGTTAAGCGTGGTCAAACACTCGTGCGGCTCGACGATGTGGATGCAAAACTCCGGGTGCAGCAAGGCCAGGCTCAGGTCGAGCAGGCAAAGGCTGCCTTGCGCCAGGCTGAAGAGAAGGTGGGAATTCGTCCGGGCCAGGCTTTCGACATAAATAAGCTTCCGGAAGTTGCGAATGCGCGCGTGGCTCTTGAACTCGCCGAGAAGAACCTGCGTCGTTCGGAGAAGCTAATTGAGTCGGGCGACGTATCCAGGTCTGCGTATGACCAACAGAAAGCGCAGCGCGATCAATTAAAGGAACAGTATGAGTCGGCGTTGTCGCTGGCACGCCAAAACTATGCTGCGGTTATGACAGCGCGGGCGAATGTAGCCAATACTGAAAGCCAGCTTAATCTTGCGATCCGCAATCAGTCTTACGCAAACGTGTATTCCCCAATCGATGGTTACGTCGCCGATCGCCCGGCGGACCTCGGCGAATATGTTTCGACGACCTCCAAAGTTGCGACGATTGTCAAAATCAATCCGTTGCGGGTGCGCATAGATATTCCTGAACAGGCCATCCCTTCCGTGAGCGTGGGTCAATCAGTGTCTGTAACCACGAGCGCCTGGCCGGATCGCAATTTCGGCGGACGCATCGCGCGCATCTCGCCCAACGTTACGCCAACTTCGCGAACGTTAACCGTCGAAGCGGAAATCGAAAACGCCAGCGGCGTACTGAAGCCTGGACAATTTGCGACGGTGCGTATCCTGCAGTCGCGCGCCGCGCCTGCGACTCTGGTTCCGGCTCGGGCGGTGCGCACTGAGTCAGGCGTCAGCCGCGTGTTTGTAATCAAGGACGGCAAGGCGCTGGAGCGCCAGGTGCAGTTAGGACAAACCGAAGGCGATCTGGTTGAGATCAAAAGCGGTGTGGCGGAAAACGAAATCGTGGCGACCAGCAATATTGAGCAGTTAAGCGACGGGATGGCGGTAAAGCAATAAAAAGTTTCAAGTTCCAAGTTTCAAGTTTCAAGTCAAGAACGCGAAGCTAACTTGGAACTTGAAACTTGGAACTTGAAACTACTTAAGAAATGCAAAAGCTAGCTGAAATTTGTGTCCGGCGTCCGGTCTTCGCGACGATGCTGATTCTGAGTCTGACGGTCGTCGGACTCTTTTCCTACAGGTCGCTGGGCGTGGATCTCTTTCCCAAGATCGATCTGCCGACTATCACGGTTACAGTTGTAAACCCAGGGGCATCGCCACAGGAAATCGAAACCGAGATCACTGACAAGATTGAAGGCGCGGTAAACACAGTCAGCGGCATTGATGAGTTGCGCTCCACTTCGGTCGAAGGCGTTTCCCAGGTCTTCATTACCTTCCTGCTGGAAAAAAGCCCGGACGTTGCAGCTCAGGAAGTCCGTAACAAGGTTGACTTGATAGTTAACGACCTTCCGGTTACGGCCGAGCAGCCCATCGTTCAGAAACTGGATACCGATGCTGCGCCGGTTGTGCGTATTGCCGTGTCAGCGCCTCGTTCTCCGCGCGAAGTTACCGACGTTGCGGACAAGAAAATCAAGCAGCAAATCGAATCGATAAACGGCGTGGGACAGGTGACTATCGTCGGCGGTCGCACCCGCGAGATTCAGGTCTGGGTTGATCCCGACAAGCTGCGCGCCTTCAACGTCACCGTCGCGCAAGTGGCCGACGCCGTGCGCGCTCAGAATTTGGAGGTCCCAGGCGGACGCATAGACGAGGGCACGCGCGAGCTGACCGTGCGAACGATGGGCCGGATTGTGCAGCCGTCAGACTTCAATAACCTGGTCGTGGGCAACCGAGGAACCTATGCCGTCAAGCTCAGCGACGTTGGTTATGCGGAGGATGGAGCAGAAGAGGCGAGAACAGAAGCGCGTTTGAACGGCCAGCCGGCGGTTACTCTGGTTGTGTCCAAACAGTCGGGACAAAACACAGTAGCGGTGGCGGATGCAGTCAAGGAACGTTTGCGGGAGATTCAAAAGACGTTGCCGCCGGGCTTCAAGACCCAGGTCGTCGGCGATCAGTCCATCTTCATCAAAGCTTCCATCGAGTCAATCCAAAAGCACCTGATCGAAGGCAGCATACTGGCTGCCATCGTTGTGTTCATTTTTCTCTGGAGCTTCCGTTCCACCGTAATTGCTGCGCTTGCCATTCCGACGTCGCTGATTGCCACGTTTGGATTGATGGCGGCGATGGGCTTCACGCTCAATCAGATCACCATGCTGTCGCTGACGCTGATGGTTGGCATCGTGATCGACGACGCGATAGTCGTGCTCGAAAATATTTTCCGGTTTATTGAAGAGAAGGGAATGCCTTCGTTTCAGGCGGCCATCGAAGGCACCAAGGAAATTGGACTCGCGGTCACCGCCACGACGTTGTCACTGCTGGCGGTCTTCCTGCCGGTCGGATTTATGGGCGGCATTGTGGGCCGCTTCATGTCGTCGTTTGGTTTGACTTCTTCATTCGCCATCGCGGTCTCGCTGTTGGTCTCGTTCACGCTTACTCCGATGCTGGCAGCGCGTCTCATCAAGCGCAGCAACGACGCCGAGGAAGGAAAGTTTGAACGACACACGGAGCCGGCTGACCACGGTTCAAAGGGGTCGCGTTTTTACGCTCCTATCGATCGCACCTACACGCGGATGCTCGGCTGGTCGATGGCGCATCGCTGGGTAATAGTTGGCGCATGTCTCGTGGTGATTCTCAGCATTGTCCCGTTGTTTATGTTCGTGGGAAAGAACTTTCTGCCGGTTGACGACCAGTCGCAGTTCGAAATTAACGTGCGCGCGCCCGAAGGCTCGACACTCGCGTCAACATCCACTCTGGCTGAACGAATTTCAGCGGACATACGAAAACTGCCGGGCGTGACAGACACGCTAACGACTATCGGCGGCGGCCAACAGGAGCAGGTCAACGTCGCTTCGATCTACGTGAAGATGCAACCACTCGAGGAGCGCACGGTCACGCAAAGTGATCTGATGGTGCGGGTGCGTTCGGAGATTCTGGCGAAGTATTTGAAGGAGTTTCCAGGTCAACTGAGAACCAGCGTGCAGCAGGTGGCGGCAATCTCCGGTGGCGGCTTTCGTAACGCCGATATTCAGTATGTTATTGGCGGCCCTGACCTGGACAAGCTGACAAAATATTCCGAAGCAATGCTCGTGAAGATGAAAACAATTCCGGATGTGGTCGACGCCGATTCTTCGCTCGTCACCGGCAAGCCCGAATTGCGCGTGGTGATAGATCGCGCACGCGCCGCAGACCTCGGAGTTCGTGTAGCTGATATCGCACAGGCTCTCAACACCCTCGTCGCCGGCCAAAAAGTTTCCACGTTCAATGCCGGAACCGATCAATACAACGTGCGCGTGCGGGCGATCGGGCAGTCTCGCGCCAGCGTCGAAGGTCTCCAGCAGATGATTGTTTCCTCCTCGAAGATTGGTTGGGTGAGTCTCGACAATCTGGTGCGCATCGAAGAGGGCACTGGACCGTCCGCGATCGACAGGCTGAATCGGGAGCGACAAGTGACATTGTTGGCCAACATTAAGCCGGGCGGTTCGCAAGCGGCGGTAATTCAGAAGATGGATCAGTTTGCAAAAGAGGTGGGCATCGATTCGGCTTATAAAACCGGGCTGGCGGGACGTTCAAAAGAACTCGGCCGCGCCGCTTACTACTTCATGCTCGCCTTCGTGTTGTCGTTTGTATTCATGTACATGGTTTTGGCGGCGCAGTTTGAATCGTTTATTCACCCGGTCACTATCCTGCTGACGCTGCCGCTCGCCGTACCTTTCGGCATTCTGGCTTTGTTGCTCACGGGACAGACCGTAAACATTTTTTCCGGACTCGGATTGTTATTGCTGTTTGGTGTGGTCAAGAAGAACGCAATTCTGCAGATCGATCACACAAATCAGTTGCGCGCGCGCGGCATGGAGCGACTCGAAGCGATCATTCGCGCCAACCGCGATCGTTTACGCCCGATTCTGATGACTACGATCGCGCTGGTCGCGGGAATGTTGCCGTTAACAATTTCGAGTGGCCCGGGTTCGGGTACAAATCGGTCCATAGGTATTTTGGTGGTGGGCGGCCAGTCGCTTTGTTTGTTGCTGACGCTGCTGGCTGTTCCGGTTTTCTATTCACTGTTCGACGACTTAGGCAAGAGCAGGGTTTGGGGACTTATCGGTTCCGCAGTTACGGGTGCGTTTGGTCGAGCACGTCGCAAAGCGGCGAGCGCAACCGCGTCGCTATTAAGTTTGATATCGAGGCACTAGATAAATTGGCAAGATTGGCTATTGACGGGTTAAGAGCAATGAGTGAAGTCAAAACAATTTGGGATTCGCGCACGGAAAGGCGGAGCCTTTCCGCACTGTGCGGCGCCAGAGCCGCGTTGGCAATCGCATTCCTGTGCTGCTCCACGTCGGTTCTTGCTCAAGTCTCAACCCCTGCTCCTTCGGCATCACCTCAGGAGTTGCAGGTCCCAGTGATCGCGCCGGATTTCCACCCGACGCAGAAGCCTTTGCCGGAGCTTGGCCGTGTTGGCGTAGACATGGATCGCCAAAAACCGCTTTCGCTGAGCGAGGCACTGGCGATGGCCCTGGAGAACAACAAAGACATCGAGGTGGCACGGCACAACGTTAAGATTGCAGAGTTTGATTTGACTGCCGCGCGCGGATTTTATGATCCGCGCTTCACATCCTCTACCTATTACGAGCGTTTCGAAAACCCGATCTCGAGTTTTCTCAGCGGCGGTTCGAATGGCGCCACCACGCAAAGCGATTACACCGGCACGGCGCGGCTCGAGGGTCTGACGCCGATACTAGGTGGCAGCTACCGTCTCGATTTTTCGTCCATCAGACTGACAAGCAACAATCAATTCACCGCGCTTAGTCCGCAATATCCAACGTCGTTGACATTTAACTATACCCAGCCGCTCTTCCGCGGATTGCGCTTCGATAACAACCGCCGGCAGATCGAGATTGCCAAAAAGAACCTTTCGCTAACCGATGCGCAATTCCGTCAGCGAGCGATAGAAACCATTACCAGCGTGCAGCGGGCCTACTGGGACCTCGTCTTCGCGCTACGGAATTTACAGGTGCAGCGCGACGCCGTGCGCGATTCGCGGACGCAGCTCGAACACAACAAGCGCCTGGTTAACCAAGGCGTGCTGGCGCCGATTGATGTAGTTGCGGCCGAAGCGCAGGTGGCGAACTTTGAACAAACGCTCTTCAGCTCCCTCGAAGATGTGTCGCGCAGCGAGAATAATTTGAAGAACCTTATCGCCGTCAACCACGAGGCGGACCTCTGGAACCTTTCAGTCATTCCAACCGATTCTGTTGATTTGGCTCCGCCTAACACTTCTTTGCCTGAGGCTCTAAAAGTCGCGATGGACAACCGGCCTGAGTTGCAGCAGTCGAATGTTGTTCGCGAGATAAATGAGATCGATCAAAAGTATTTTCACGAACAAACCAAGCCCGCGGTGGATCTGGTCGGCAGTTACGGCATGGTAGGTTTGGCGGGTTCGCAAAACGGGGCAGGCAATCCTTTTACCAGCGCCTCGAACGCAGAGCTTCGCGCCAGAGTCGACCAGCTTCTGACGCAATCCGGGCTACCACTGTTGACGCCTCTGCCGCCGCAGGCGCTCTCGCCTTTTCTAATTGGCGGCTACGACCAGTCTCTGCGGAACCTGCTTAGCAATCGCTTCAATAATTTTCGCGTCGGAGTGCAAATTAGTTTGCCGCTGCGGAACCGGACGGCTGAGGCGCAGCTGGGACGATCACTCGTTGAAGGCCGGCGCATCGCGACTCAGCGCGAACAACTCGAGCAGTCGATTCAGGTTGAAGTAAGAAACGCTCTGCAAGTAGTTCGCAGCGCCGAGGCACGATTGCACGCGGCGGGTATCGCGCGGCAGGCGAGCGAGCAGCAGTATTTGAGTGAACAAAGAAAACTCGACGCTGGACAGTCAACCGTGTTCCTGGTGCTCGAGCGTCAAACCGCTTTGACTACCGCGCGCGGCAATGAACTACGGGCGCAAACAGATCTCAACAAGGCGATTGCTGAACTACAAAGAGCGACGGGCAATGCGCTGACAACCAACAATATCGTCGTGCGGGTGCGCTGATTCAGGTCTCCGAATAACGTGCGGCACCGTACGCGAGAAGGCGGTGAGTATCTTGGGGCGAAACTCACCGCCTTCACTCTTGTAACGCAAACTGTTAGTTTGCGTCTTTTTCGCTCCAGCGGAGCGAAAATCCGCGTTACACAGGAGCCATCCTATGGACGAAAAGCAGTTTCTTGAAACCTGGGAGATTCACAACCGAATCAATCTTTATCTGCTCGACGCTGTCGAACCAGCGGCCCTCAATAGTCTATCGGCGTCTAAAGGACGAACCGTAGGTGAACAGTTTGCTCACCTCCACAATGTACGACTGATGTGGCTGAAATCGGCGGCCCCGAATCTGCTCGCTGGCCTGACTAAACTTGAGAAGGAGCAGGCAGTTGATAAGAAACTGCTGCGAAAATGCCTCGCGGAATCCGGAGCAGCTATCAAGTCGCTGCTGAGTCAGAGTTTGCGGGACGGCGGCCGAGTGAAAGGTTTCAAACCGCATGTGACTGCTTTTTTGGGTTACCTGATTTCACACGAATCGCATCATCGGGGGCAGATCGTTTTGTCGCTGAAGCAGGCCGGTAAAGTTCTGGACAAAAAGATTCTTTACGGAATTTGGGAATGGGGCGTTAGGTGAGCCTAGCCCATCCTCTCGAGGATCATGAATCCGCCAAAGCAAGCCCCGGCAATCATTAGCGCCGCCAGGATATACCACGCAAGTAGTTTAGTTTGACACGCAGCGCACCTGGCTCTGGCGAACCCGGCCCGTCTGCCACAGTTGGGACACCTCATGCTGTTTTCCCCGAATCGCTTTTGAGAGAGATTGACTTCCGGTTCGCGGTACTCTACCACATCACCGCGATTAGCTGTGTGTTTCAAAACACCATTCGTGCCAGCCGCTTGAATTGTCGAAACCCCACAGGCACCTGAAGCCGAACACTTGACCAAACCCGCGCGCTCAGTTAAACCTCAAGGACTAAATGGACGAATCACAATTCGAACTCGACGCGCTCGCAGTTTTCTCCCACCCGGACGACGCTGAACTTTCTGTCTCGGGAACGTTGCTTCGCTTGAAGTCGCTGGGTTATCGCACGGCCGTACTCGACATGTCTCGAGGTGAGATGGGCACACGCGGCACGCCCGAATTGCGTGCTGAAGAAGCCGTCGAAGCTGCTCGCCTCATGAAACTGGATTTGCGGCTCAATCTGGGACTGCCTGATGGGCATATCTGGTTGACGGAAGAAGCGCGCACGGCCGTAGTTCGCGTTATCCGTTCACACAAACCGAAGGTCGTGCTGACCACGCACTGGGACGATCCTCATCCCGACCATTCGAACACTTGCCGCATCGTGCGGGACGCAGCGAGGCTGGCGACTATGGCGCGATACAATGAGGGTCAGCCGCCGGTGCATATGCCGGCCATCATGCACTCGCTCTTCTCGCGCCATGTGGTGCCGTCGTTCATCGTTGACGTCTCAGACTTTGTCGAGGAAAAGATGGCGGCTATCAGAGCGCATGCTTCGCAATTTTATCGGGCCGAGTCAGAGGAACCTAGCACGCGAATTAGCGATCCGGCGTTTCTGATCCAGATTGAAGATCGCATGCGCTACTTTGGATCGCTTATCGGCGTTGCGGCCGGCGAGCCGTTCTATGTGCGTGAGGCGTTGAATGTGGATGATCCGGTGGCGCTGTTAACAAGGCCGATGAACATTTACTCGTAAGCATCCCCTGCTAATTTGATTTTCATTTTGTCAGGCAAAGAAAAACGATCCACGAAACAACACGAAATTGCACGAAAAAGAGTTAGTGTAACTTTAGTGTATTTAGTGGATCGTTTTGCTTTCGTTTCTAAGCTAGCCACCCTTTTCCAATGAACTGAAAGTTTCGGCTCTTACTTCTTTTCGCTTAACAAGGTTCTCGCGACCGCTATGAGTGCAGTGGCGCGCGGCGCCTCACCTTCAAAGCTGCGCGCTATTTCTATTGCCTGAGTCGCATTCTCCTGCGACAAAGCCCGGAACACACCCGGCAAGTTAAACTCATCGATGGTGCTGGCGCGCATTGAAGTCATATTCTTTGTGCGCAGTTGCATCGTGAGGCGGCCGTCTTCACCGTTATATCCCGCGGCGGAGTTGGATGCTTTCGCGACTTCCAGCATCATTTCCCAGGCGCGCGTCCTATCGGTCGCGAGGAATGCATTTGCCACCGCAACCAACGCCCGTGGCCGATCCGGATCAGAAACATCGATCCGTCGCGCCTCAGCCAACGCCTCAGCAATCGTCTGCAATGCCTGCTCGCGATCCGCCGGCGGCATCGCGGTCGCCGCTTCGGTCAGTAACCAGACTCGCTGAATGTGCGATAGTTCGCCTTTGCTGGCCAGCAGCAGCGCTTTCTCAACGTCCTTCTTCTCCGCTGCATTCATCGCCAGGTTCATGTCGATGTATGACCTGGCCTGTTTACGGAGTTCGCTATCTTCGATTTTTTCAGTGAAGTCGCGAGCGCGCAAGTCACCCTTCTGCGCGGTCCTGGACGCGAGTTGCAGATAAAGCACGTCACGCTCTTCGGATGTTTTGGCGCGGTCAATCCGATCAAGCAGCGACTTCTCAACGTCTTCCGCTTTGCGTTCGGGAGTATTCACCGGCTGTATGGGATTGTCTTCGTCTAAGTTGCGAACATCCTCCTCAATCCCCTGGCCAAGCACTGACATTTCAGCGCGCAATTGGTCCGCTATTTCTTTCGACGCGTATTGTTCGAAGAGCGGCATCAAGCGCCTGATAACCAGAAACTTTCCCTGCACTCCAGATGAACTCCGATCCTGTTCTTTCGCAGGCGAAGGTCGCAACAATATCCCCGCGGCTGTGCGAAAGAAAGCATTGCGCAATTCTGGTGTAACCTCGGGCGGCGCGGTGCGCTGGCTGGTTGACGATGACGACTGGCCACCATCGGCACCGAACGTGACAAAGAGATGCGGCGTGAATAAGTAGGATGACAGAATGGAGATCGTATTGGCGTCTGCCTTAACATCCGTTTCCGCAATTGCCAGCATGCGGGCGAAACGCTGATCCGCGGCGGCCGGATTCTTGTCTCTCAGCAACGAAATGTAGTTGACTGCTTCCGTGGTGATGGTGCCGAGAGCAGGATCGGCAAACTGCAGCGAGCGTTCAAGGTCGGATTCAAGTAATTGTCCTGCCAGACGCAAACGTTGTTTGATGGCCGCCGGTGTATCAAACATATTAGTGGGCGCCGGCGAGGTGGCATCAGTCGCTTCCTGCTTCCGTTCTTCTTTAAGTTTATCCAGCAGTTCCTCGCCGAGGGCGCGATCGCGTTTGGCTGCCAGACGCAAAACCTCTGCGCGCAAATCGGGCCCTCCCGCGAAAGATACGGGTCCATTGGGATTCTCACGCTGCTGACGCTGGCGCTCCTCATTCATACTACGCGCAGTGTCCTGATCGGCCGCCTCGGCAGCATCCCAGGCCTTGCGGAATAGCGCGCGTCCCTGTTCCGGATCAGGCTCCCAGAGGGCGTCGGCAATCCGAGACAGCGTGCGCGCCCGCAGTTTTTGGTCTTGATAATTGCGAGCATCATTGGCCAACGAGACCAACAATGAAATGCCCAGCGCCTTCTTTTGTTCTATCCGGGCTTTCGCGGCTGCGGAAGTCTCTTTGTTCTTCGTCGCAGGTGTGGCCAGAGGCGCAGCGACCTGGGGTTGAGCAACCGTTTTCTGGACGGCGTCCTGAGCCGAAATAGCAGGCGCCAGCGACAGCAGAAAGGGAATTGACAAAAGGGACGACAGACGAGAAGAAAAAGCGCGGGGGGCCATATTCGATCTCCTGAGGCGGGATTGTTAGACAGATGTAACCGAAGGAATTAAACGTGCCGGGTTAGCTTAAGTTCCAAAAGTATTTTCAGGAAGGCATGTTCAACGGCTTTACCTAGTAAGTCCCGTTTGCCCAAATAGTCGAAATCTTGCCCAAGAAGTCCTCCCAATGGCAGCATCGGCCCGCTCAAGTTTTGACTGGCTCAAATGAAGGTAATCGACCCGGCAATCTACACCTAACCAAAGAACGAGACGGTACTTACCTTGTAAAGATGCAAGGGCAAGAGCTGTTGAGCACTCGCGTAGAGAAACAGGCAGTAGCGAAATTCAACCACCTGCGCAGAGACCTTGAGAAGGAGTTTCCGACCCGCGAGCTGACTCCTGAGCAAAAGCGAGCGGTGCTTGAGAAGGACTTACTCGACACCAACGAAAGGGCGTCGCTACCTGGGTGAGGACGGCGCCGCCCTTTCTCTTTTCTCGGAGAGAGGAGTCGCTGCCTTCTAGGATAAGGAGCACTAGATTTCTTGGAAACTTCTAGTTTAGAGAGTAGAGTGAAAAACGTTGACCCAAAGGAGTAAACCATGAAGAAAAACTTTGGAAAGGTGTTCACCCTAGTTTTATTGGCTGCCGTGGTGTGCGGACTAACCTATTACATGGTTGCAGTGAACGGAAAGCGTCTCCAAGGCGACACCGCGCAGGAACTTTCGGGGCAAGATCTCGTTCCAATACCTGCATTTTCCAGTGCCGTAGAAGGCGTTGAGATTACCAGTGCGCGGGTGGTCCCAAATTCGACCGGCTCTCTAACCTTGGAAGTGCAAGTCTTAAACAGCACAAACAACGGCATAACGTATTTGGTTCTTAGTAGCGGCGAAGGAAGCCAGGGGTCAGGAGGCGGCGTAGTGATTCAGCCGTATGGCACGCTTACTACGAAATTTCCGGTTGGTAATCTCGAAGCAGGTAAGCCCTTAGTTGTCTCAGCCGTCGCTTGGCAGGACGGAACTACCACTGGCTATCCGTTTCAGGCCGAGCTTGCAAGGAAGGGAATAGAACAGATTGCGGCTCGGGCGGCGGAGGCCGCCCGATGAGGCGACTACTGTACTCCAGCGCAGTCGTTCTTACTTTTGTAGCCCTCCTCCTCTCCCTTCGGCTTGTTGGAGAACGGGTAGTCTGTGCCTCTTGCGCCACTTGCGCTTGTTACGTCACCGAAAGAACGGGTTCGCCTGTTCTCGACTCTGATTGCGGCACCGACGATTACATTCACAAACAAGTGCTGTGGACGCTACACTACAGGGACACAACAAAGAACGTTGAAAGCCGGGAGGCTTTTGGGAAGTGTGGCCCGCCTGGTGTTTATTGCTGGCCATCGTTCCTGAGTGAGACCTTTGAGGATACTCAGGATGGTACTACTGGAGTATTCTCGCAGGTGGCGATCGACAGGTACTACAATGGCTACGATGGATTCTGTCAGGATTGGCCCATCGATTCCCACCACGTGACCGCAGATTCTCGTCAGTGCACTGGTTCCCCGATCCTGATCGACATCAGTGGAAATGGCTTTAGTTTAACAGACGTGCAGCATGGTGTAAGTTTCGACTTAAACGGTGATGGCGATCCTAATCAACTGTCGTGGACTGACATAGGCAGCGATGATGCCTGGCTCGTTCTGGACCGGAATGGAAATGGAACTATCGACTATGGGCAGGAGCTATTCGGTAACTTTACGCCCCAGCCCGTTCCTTCGGCGGGCACTGAGCGAAACGGGTTTCTTGCATTGGCCGAGTACGACAAAGCAGCGAACGGAGGCAACGGCGATAGTCAGATAACCCCTCAGGATGCGATCTTCTCTTCCTTGCGCCTTTGGCAAGACAGCAACCACAACGGCATTTCCGAAGCGAACGAGCTACAACCCTTAGAGACCCTCGGCCTGAAAACCTTGGAACTCAACTACAAGACCTCTAAGCGAACAGACCAATACGGTAACCAGTTTCGTTACCGTGCGAAAGTGAAAGACGCTCAAGGCGCCCAACTTGGACGCTGGGCCTGGGATGTATTCCTTGTGAACGTTCCTTAATAGAGATGTAAACAACTTGAACAGCAAAGGCGGCTAGGGGATCGCCTAGCGCCGCCTTTATCTAGTAGGTCAATATTCCCACCGAATCCGTGACTCACAATTACACTTAATTCCTACGCTTGCCCAAAAAGTCCACCCGTCTGCCCAAAATGTCCCCTGGATTCAGACTTATTAGGCAAAGCAAGCAATGTTCAACCGCGCTCGGTTATGTCTAGACAGCGATTACTTCCATCTCAGGATCAACTTCCTGTTTCAGCATGCCCTCGATTGCCATCAGAGTACCGCTAAGCGAGCTGGGGCAACTGCCGCAGGCTCCCTGATAACGAATGCTCAAAGTGTGATCTTTAAGGCCGAGAACTTCGAGATAGCCGCCATCGCCCATAAGCGCCGGCCGCACCTTCTCATCCAGTATGTCGTTGATCTTCAGTAGCCTCGGATCGTCGTTGGTGACTGCTGCTATTGCGCCGCCGACTGCCGCGCCAGCCGCGGCCGCTCCCGAGTTAACTGCGTCCGCGGCCCGGATAGGCACCGCCAGAAGCGGCAGCAGCTCATCCCAGTCGCCTTCGTCTTCCTTCTCAACGGTGATCATGCGATCCATGTAAAAAACAGATACCACGTGACCGACGTCAAATAACGCCTTGGCCAGTGGATCACTTTCAGCTTGCTCGCGAGACCCATACTGGTGAACAGTTCCATTGCTTACTGCTTCTCTGAGAATGAATTTAACTGCGTTTGGATTAGGAGTTTCTTCGATATCACTGATTTTAGGCATTGCTTAATCTCCGTCTTTTACCGCTGTGCTGGTGACCATTATAACTGGTTTGAGGGTGAAGCGCAGTCGCGCGGGAGCGGTGCGACCAGATCAGGGTGTCGACCCTCACTAAATAAGAAAGGAACACTCCGGCCAACCAGAAAAATGCCTGGTCCACACCACGGCAAACAGCTATTGCCAAAGCGCAGGCGCGGGAATATACTCCGTGCCCTCACTTGCCCCCCCTTACAAATAAGGTGAGCCAAGTTGAGATGGAGGCAGGCGATTGCGAGGGTCGCTTGCCTCCGCTTTTTTGGAGCGGGTCTTTGGCCTTGGGTCTTCGGTCTTTGATCTTTCGCAAAGAATGCTTGATCCTATCAACGTTGCGGGGTAGCCGAATAAAGCAGCAAAGACCAAAGGCCAAAAGCCAAAGTCCCACTTCTTATGAACATTGGCATCACGGTTTATCCAACTTACGGTGGCAGCGGCATCGTCGGTTCTGAACTCGGAAAGGAACTGGCGGCCCGTGGCCACACGGTCCACTTTATCTCTTCTTCGTTGCCCACCCGTCTCACCGAACTGAACGAGCGGGTGCGTTTTCATGAAGTGGAGATGATGTCGTATCCACTGTTTGAACATCAGCCCTACACTTTAGCGCTCGCAACGAAAATGGCGACGGTTGCAGAAACTGAGAACCTGGATCTGTTGCACGTACACTACGCGATCCCGCATTCAATCAGCGCCATCCTCGCGCGCGAATCGCTTAAACCGAAACGTTATCTGCCGGTCATTACTACGCTACACGGAACCGACATAACTCTTGTCGGCGCTGATCGTTCGTATCTGCCAATCACCCGATATGCCCTCGATCAATCCGACGGCGTAACGGCCATCTCAAACTATTTGAAGCAGGCGACCATCGAAACGTTTCAATTCGATCGCATTCAGGTGATTCCAAACTTTGTGTGTCCTTCCGACTACAAACCAAAGCTCGACTGCGATTTGCGCAAGACTCTTTCGCCGGACGACGCTCCGATCATGGTGCACGTCTCGAATTTTCGCCCCGTCAAACGGCCGGTGGATTGTGTTGAAATCCTGACGCGGGTCCTGCAGAAGACCGACGCGCGATTGGTGATGGTTGGCGATGGCAGCGAGCGCACCAGCGCGATCCACCGCGCGAAGTGTCTTGGCGTTTATGAGAAATGCGTCTTTGTTGGTAAGCAGCCCCGCATCGTTGACTATCTTTGCGCGGCAGATCTGCTGCTGTTGCCGTCTGAGCAGGAGTCTTTCGGGCTGGCGGCGCTCGAGGCGATGGCTGTCCAGGTCCCCGTGATTGCGTCACGGGTTGGCGGCATGCCGGAAGTTGTTGACGACGGCGAAACCGGATTTCTTAGTGCAGTAGGTGACGTCGACAAGATGGCCGAGGATGCGGTAAAGCTTTTGACCAATCCAACGCTGCGGCGGGAGATGGGTAGACGCGCGCGCGAGTCAGCCGTTTCGCGTTATCGTACGGATATTGTTATTCCCCAGTACCTCGAGTTTTACAATCGCGTTCTCGCGAAAAAAGGAAAGTAAGTAATGGGAAGGATTCCTCTGATCCTCTCGTTTGTGTCGCTCCTTTCGCTGGCCGCATTGGCCCAGCAAACCGACAACTCAAAACCGCAACCAACCCCGCCGCAAACCGAACCGCAACAGCCGGCACGTTCAAGCGACGACGACGTTGTCCGGATCACTACTAACCTGGTTCAGCTTGATGCCGTAGTTACTGATAAGAACGGAAAACTGGTAACGGATTTGCGCCCGGATGAAGTTCAGATTTTTGAAGATGGACGGCAGCAGAAGATTACCAACTTCTCGCTGGTAAATGTAGAAGCGTCCCTGCCGCCAGCAGGGCCTTCTGTACCGAAAGACAATACTGCGCCACCGCTGCCTCCGACCAGACTGCATCCCGAAGATGTACGTCGGACCATTGCGCTGGTAGTAGACGATCTTGGTCTGTCCTTTGAAAGCACTTACTACACGCGTCGCGCCTTGAAGAAATTTGTAGACGAACAAATGCAGCCAGGCGATCTGGTAGCCATCATTCGCACCAGCGGTGGGATTGGAGCGTTGCAGCAGTTCACGGCGGACAAGCGACAGCTCTATGCGGCCATAGATCGTGTCAAGTGGTTTGTCAGTGGCCGCGCAAACATAGGCGCATTTGCGCCAATGGAAGGCAATACTCCCAACGACGAAGCCTTCAAAGCAGCCAACGAAAGATTAAAAGCAGCTAATGACGACTTAAACCAGTTTCGCGAAGATGTCTTTTCCGTCGGCACGCTCGGCGCAGTTGGCTATGTTGTGAAAGGGATGCGCGAGTTGCCCGGGCGCAAGTCGATTATGCTGATTTCCGATGGCTTCAAAATCTATAGCGCGGGCGATCCGGAACGCAACTACCGCACACTATTGGCCCTGCGCCGCCTGATCGATCAGGCAAACCGGGCGACCGTCGTGATTTACACCATGAACGCATCCGGATTACAGGTGATTGGACTCACCGCTGCCGATTCAACCTCCGGAATGAGTTCCGCCGAGATCGAGCAGCAGTTGGGTGATCGGCGCACCGCAGCTTTTGACTCACAGAACGGGTTGGATTATTTGGCGAAAGAGACCGGCGGCATGGCGATCCGCAATACCAATGATCTGAGCGGAGGCATTCGTCGCGTAATTGAAGATCAGAAGAGCTATTACTTAATCGGTTACCGGCCCGACGAATCTACCTTCGAACTGAAGAGTGGCCGGCGGATGTTTCATAAGTTGAGTTTGAAGGTTACCCGACCGGGAAAGTTTAACGTGCGGATGCGCAACGGCTTCTATGGGATCACGGAGGAAGACGAGAAAACGCTGGCTACCACACCGCAGCAGCAACTCGTTAGGGCGCTGATATCTCCCTTCGGTGCGGCGGGCGTGCACCTGCGCCTAACGACACTGTTTGCCAATGACGCAAGAGTTGGTTCATACATGCGCTCGTTGCTTCACGTAAACGCAAACGACCTGACTTTCATCGATCAGCCGGGTGGCCTGCATAAGGCAGAATTTGACGTTGTCGCAATCACCTTTGGCGATAATGGCAGTGTCGTTGATCAGGTGGGTCAGGGCTACACGCTTCGAAGCAACGATGAGGAGTATGCGCGCCTGCGCCGGGATGGCTTCGTCTTTTTCCTGACGGTGCCGATAAAGAAGGCTGGAGCTTACCAGCTAAGAGCAGCGCTGCGGGATCGTACTTCCCAGCATGTTGGGTCCGCCGGCCAGTTTATCGAAGTACCCGATATCAAAAAAAACCGGCTCACTCTTTCAGGTATTCTCGTAAATGCGATGGATCCCGCGGGAACGAACAACTCTTCCGCACCGGCTGGTGTCGTGGCTAATCAACCGCAGCCATCGCCATCGCCATCGAGTCAAAACGCAGCTCAGAAAGAGTCTAATTCCGAGTCCCTGTCGGTCAACGCCGCGACGCGCCAGCTGAAGCGCGGCCAGATCATGCAGTACTCAGTAATTATCTACAACGTCCGCCTGGATAAGGCCACCAGCCGCCCGCAGTTGCGCACGCAGATGCGACTGTTTCGCGACGGCAAACCAGTCTTTACTGGTAAAGAGAACGCTTTGAGCGATGTCGTTCAGCCCGACCCGAAACGAATTACAATTGTAGGCGCAGTAAAGTTGGGCGATGCGCTGGTACCCGGCGAGTATGTGCTGCAGATTACAGCCACTGATCCACTAGCTGACGAAAAACATCGCGTGGCGACGCAATGGATCGATTTCGAAATTGTTAAATAGGAGATTGGTCTTGGGACTTTGGTCTTGGGTCTTTGAACTTTGTTCTTTGAACTTTGTACTTTGCCTTTTGATTTTGCTTTGAGTCGACGGCAGAGAAAGCTCCTGCTTCAAAGAACAAAGTTCAAAGCGCAAAGTTCAAAGACCCAAGACCAAAGTCCCAAGACCAAAGCCCACCATTCGCAAATGCATTCCATAATTATCGGCACCGCCGGCCATATCGATCACGGGAAAAGTTCATTGGTGCAGGCGCTCACCGGAGAGGATCCTGATCGTTTACCCGAAGAAAAGCGACGCGGCATTACCATCGATCTTGGATTTGCAGACCTCGATCTTGGCGATGTTCGCGTCGGTTTTGTTGATGTCCCCGGCCATGAACGCTTCGTGAAAAACATGCTTGCCGGCGTTCATGGGATCGATGCTGTCGCGCTGGTGATCGCGGCGGACGAGGGGGTTATGCCGCAGACACGCGAGCACTTTGAAATCTGCCGGTTGTTGAATGTGCAGCACGGCCTGATAGTGCTTACCAAAACGGATCTCGTCGAGGACGAATTGTTGTCTCTGGTACGGGCCGAGGCGGAGGAACTTGTCGCCGGATCGTTTCTCGAAGGTGCTGCGATAGTTCCGGTGAGCGCAAGATCCGGGGTGGGTCTGGACGAACTGCGGGCGACGCTGCGTCAAATTGCGAAAGCCATTCCTGAACGCTCGTCGGATTTTGTTACCCGGTTGCCAATTGACCGGGCTTTTACGATGAAAGGTTTTGGCGTGGTCGTCACCGGCACGCTGGTAGCAGGAGAAATTTCGGCGGGCGACGAATTCGAGGTGCTGCCAATCGGGCGCCGGGTACGGGCTCGCGGTGTGCAAGTGCATGGAGCTTTAGTCTCGCTGGCACAGTCTGGCCAGCGCACTGCCGTCAATCTGGCAGGCGTCGACGTCAGTGAAATTGCACGTGGAATGACGCTCGCTCCAAGTGGTCGTTTGCTACCGACGCAAATCATCGACGTCCAGCTTAGCGTCCTGCCAACTGCGCCGAGGGCCATTCGCACGCGCTCGCGTTTGCGCGTACATCTCGGCTCGGCGGAAGTGCTCGCGCGCGTTCGCGTGCTCAACAATCGTGGCGAAATTCCGCCAGGTGAGACAGGCTTCGCACAACTAAGTTTCGAGAGCCCAGTCGTAGCCCTGCAAGATGAGCGCTTTATTATTCGCTCTTACTCGCCCGCTGAAACCATTGCTGGCGGATTAGTTCTTGATCCGCAGGCGACAAAACATCGTGGCCGCGAAATGGCTAAGACTCATGAACGTTTGCGCGCGCTGCTTGAGTCCGAGCGCCCTGGCAAGCTGGCCGTGTTTGTAGCGGCGGCTGGCGATCACGGACTAAGGCTCGGAGACATCGCGGCGCGAACAGGCTGGAGCGACGAAGTTGTATCGCGAGTAGCCAGGCAAGCCCAGGAAGCTACGACCTCGGGAGAGGCGGCGACAATAAGGGAGGTCGAAGGAGTCTTAGTTTCCACCGAAAACTTTGAAAGACTCTCACGAATAGTAGTCGAGGAAGTGAAACGGCATCACCAGCGCGAACCGCTGGCTCGCGGGTTGGCGCGCGAGACGCTACGCGAACGCCATTTCGCGCATGCAGCTCCAGAGGTATTTCGGGCAGTGATCACGCGCCTCGAAAAGGACGGCGCCGTGGTCGCAGAAAAAGATATTGTCCGTGCTCGCGAGCATGGTCAGGAACTCTCAGCGGCGGACGAACAGCTACGGGAAAAGATCGCTCAGGCCTATGAAAAGTCCGCACTCGAAGCGCCCACGCTGGACCAGGCTTTCGTCGAAGCTGGAATACCAGCGGCCCAACGGACGCATGCCAGAAAGATTCTGCAACTGCTAATCGATAGTGGGACGCTGGTTCGCGTGCAAGGCGAGATGTTTTTTCACGCTCACGCGATTGAGT
>JBOGOP010000030.1:0-32699 GCA_050747225.1 Pyrinomonadaceae bacterium | reverse complement strand
GTGCCGAAGGTGCCGATACCATTGAGCCGGAAGCTAAACAACATGCCCTTTTCCTGTCGCACACCGACGTTGTAAGTGTTGTACTGTACCGTCACCGCGCAGCAGTCCCAACTGTATCCGGCGGTTATCGTGGAACTAATAAGAGAACTATTTCCCTTCCCCGGTCGCGCCTGATAATCGAAGAAGAAAGACGCGCCGCCGAAGAGTCCGCGTTCACGGTCGCCTAAAAAGATCGACGGACTCCACTGCGAACCACGCAGTGTGCCTGGTTCCTTGCCGCGGGCGTCAGCGTATCGAGCCAGGCTTGGAACCAGCTCAACCGCGCGCGTGTAATAAAAACTTTGGAAGGCCTGAAAGAGTGGACGACTAATTCCGAACGAGGTGGAAAACGCTCGCACTCCGCCGCCACGCGTGTCGAGATCGCTGCGCACATCGACAAAGATATCGGCGCGCGGACGATAGCGGGCTTCGAGGTTCACCGGAGAAAAGTGTCGCGGAACGGCGCCGTAGCTGAATCCGGAAAGCGTATTGATAGGATAAAACTGGTTTCTCTGACCCGGCACCAGAGCGCCACCAAAGGTGGGGTCCAGGAAATATTTTCCGCGCACCGTGATCGAAAAAGCCTCGTATGGTTGCGTCGAGGTAGGAATTCGTTTGCCAGTCCTCGTCGCCTTCGCCGCGGCCTTGCTGACGTTCTCCGTCGAACGCTGTGTGAAGAAGCGGTTGGATAGACCAAACTCAATTTCGTTCGTGTCGGCGACCGCGTCCACATAGTCGAAGCGAATAATCCGATTGAAGTTATTGACTCCGACTATGCGGCGATAAGTGATGTAGGGCTCTATCAAATGGCGGAAAAAAAGACCGCCGTTGCGGCGATGGTAATCCTTGAAGAACGCCGGCGGACGAAAGTCCAGCTCAAACTCGCCATAGCCTCTCGTCAGGTTTCGGCTCAACACCTGACGATTCACCGGATCGATTGAGTTCGAATAAAAAGTGATTCGCCCACCTGCCGTCGCCGTCAGCGACATTCCAGAGAAATAGAGTGGCAGCTGGAGCTTTGGATGATAGTCCAGCCGTTGCACGATAGAAGGCGAGACGATCGGATCGCCGCCTACCTGGAGTCTGAACGCGGTGAGATCGTCTACTGTTTCTTTCCTGCTGGCACCGTCGGCTGAAGCTTCGAAAGAATAATAAAGCGGGAGCTTCTTCAAAAAATCGAGGACCGTGGCGCGTTTCTCAATCTCTATGCTGGGCAGGTTGCGAATGCGAATGCGCGTGTTAGCGGTTGAATTTGGCAGCGACGTAACCTGCGAGCGCGCCAGGAAATTGAAACTGAATTCATTGAGGTCCTTGTTAACAAAAACCTGGGAACGTTCCTCCGGGGAAATCGCCTGCTGGATGCTGTCAGAAAACACCTGGCGATAGGCGAGATTGGAGGTCACGTTAACGTCAGCTGCCGCGATGAAGCCATTAGGGAAATAATGAACGCCTTCAACGTAAAGACTCGAGCCACCCTGATCCGGATGGGCCGCGTCCTCTTTGGGCCCTAAGACTCGGTCTTTAACGTAATAAAAACCGGCGTTAAGAAACGAGCGCGAGTTGGCGCGCGTGCGCAAGTCAGCGCCAATACCGACGCCGCGCTTGGAGTATATGTCACTCCGCACGGTTACATCGGCCGACCGTCCCAGCGTTTGATAGTAGGCATTTGAAACTCGGAGTCCTTTTTGGCCGGAGCCCCCGGAGGTGGGCGTAAGAAACCCCGAAGCGCGATCGCGATCCTTGATCGAAATCGAAGCATAGGGCAGATAAAAGATCGGCAGACGCTTGACGCGCAGATTTGGCGAATAGAGGCGCACGCGATCGCCTGTCTTGATCTTTACGCGCTTAGCGTGAAAGCTCCATTTGGGAACGTCTTCATCACAAGCGGTAACCTGCACATTGGTGGCGATGATGGTATCCAGGCTGACCTTATCTACCCGGTCGGCGGTGAAATACATTCTCGTGCCGTCCTCGGTTTGATTAGTGAAACCGGTCGAGTTTATGAAGTAGCCGGTCTTGGTTCGATAGTTCCACTCAGCGGTTGTACCGGTGATACGTTGCTGGTCACCCTGATCAAACACAACGTTGCCTTCAGCGAGCACTTTGTTGGTTGCCTCGTAAACCGTCACCTTGTCGGCTTGCAGGCGATAAGTGCCGATGCGCGCGTCGACATTACCTTCGTAAACGAATATGCGCGCGTTTTCCGGTCCGGAGACAGTCTGCTTGCCGGCATCAACCTTAAGCTCATCGGTCGCTTCGCCGGTAACCTGCTGTCCGGCTCGGGTTTTTTGTTTGACTGGCTGATCCTGAGCCAGGGGATTGACGTTTGGCGTGTCCGTCATCGGGTTTTTGACTTTACGATCGACGGGATTGGTCTGTTGCGCGAATGCGGTGGTTGAAAAGATAGCTACGAATGCAACTAAGATCACAAAGCGCACGAAGCTGGACATTCGACTTGAGCGAAAAGCAACGCGCAAGAAAGTGAAGACCTCCGGGAACGTAGAGGCGAGCACTACTGCAACCAGGGATAAGCGCGCGCCGATTTTTCTAGAACGAGAGCGATGCTAACACGAAAGTGGATCAGGAAGCAGGAGCAGGAGGCAGGAGTAGGAGCAGGGAGGCAGGAGCAGGTAGAACAGAGAGCGGATAACAGACAAGTGATTTGCTGGGAGCGCGGGCGTCTCGCCCGCAATGAGCGCGAAGCGCGAAAATGGATGGGAAGGACGTGACTTGCGAAGGACTGCGCGCCTGCGGCGCGTTTGCGGGCGAGACGCCCGCGCTCCCAGCAATCACTTGTCCGGTTTTATCCTGCTATCATGCCTCCCGTGTCGCAACCCCTTCGACTAATGATCGTTGCCGGAGAAGCTTCGGGCGACGCCCATGCGGCTTCACTGGTACACGCTCTACGCACCGCTGAGCCGCAGGCACAATTTGAGTTCTTCGGTGCTGCGGGTCCATTGATGCGCGCCGCCGGTGTCGAATCAACTATTCGTTCAGATGACCTGGCTATTTTGGGTCTGCTCGAAATTGGTCGCGCCCTGCCGAAGTTTTGGAAGGCCTACAAACTGCTGAAACAAGCTGCCCTAAAGAACAAACCCGCTGCCGTGATTTTGGTTGACTGGCCTGACTTCAACTTGAAACTAGCGCGCGCGCTTCATCGTCGCGGATTGAAAGTCATCTACTACATCAGCCCGCAACTCTGGGCCTGGCGCTCGTATCGCTCCCGCAGCATCGAACGCAATGTCGATCTTCTGCTTTCAATTCTTCCTTTCGAACAGGAATGGTACGCCGACCGTGGAATCGATCAGGTGGAGTTTGTCGGCCATCCGCTCGCGGGCGAAGTCCACGCACGCAGCGATCGCGCGGAATTTTGCCGGCAAACGAAGCTCGATCCCAGATTGCCGATCATTTCGTTGCTCCCAGGCAGCCGTCGCAAGGAAGTAGAACGCATTCTGCCGGCGATGCTCGAAGCGGCGGCGCTTATTTCAGTTCGCCGGCCTGATGTTCAATTCGTTGTAGTGGTTGCGCCAAGCCGCACGTCGGATGAAGTGAGAGATATCGTGCGGTCGCAAAGGGCGATGCCTGAGCCGCTGCCGTCGTGCCTGCACATCGTCTCCGGCCAGTCGCGCGAAGCGCTCGCGGCTTCTGAAGTCGCTGCGATCGCTAGTGGCACCGCTACGCTGGAAGCCGCCCTACTTGGAACGCCAATGGTCGTTGTTTACAAAGAGTCGTGGGTTAATTGGAATACTTTGGGGCGTTTGATAACAGTCGACCACTATGGACTGGTAAACCTGGTGGCAGGCGAACGCGTGGCGACGGAACTGATGCAGGATGATCTGAACGGCGAGCGCTTAGCAGACGAGTTGCTTTTGATATTAGACAAGGAACGAAATGAGGATGCTCGTAAGCGATTGCGCGAGGTGGCCGACCAACTCGGCGAAGGCGGCGCATCACAACGGGCTGCGGAGTGCGTTCTCGAAGCGTTGCGCGAATGGAGGTAATGTCGAACTAAATTAGCCGCGGATTTGCGCGGATGAACGCGGATCAGATCAAGAAAGAACCCAGAACTTTGGGCGGACGCTGATTTTGGTTCTTAGTCTTAATCTGATCCGCGTTCGTCTGTGGAAATCCGCGGCTAATAAAACAAGGCTGAACTAGTCTTTCTTGAGATCTTCCAACTGCCTTTTCAGTTCCTTAATCTCTTCGCGCATTTCCGGGACACGCGCCAGGTGCGCGTTCAGGCGTTTGTATTCATCGAGAGGCTGAATCGGAATTCCCCACCAAACGCCGGGCCTGACGATCTTGCCGGGCAGGACGCCGGCTTTTGAGCCAATCACAGCGCCGCTCATCACGCGTATGTGGTCGCCGAAACCAACCTGCCCCCCGATCACCACGTCGTCTTCAATGGTTACACTGCCGCTGATGCCGGTTTGTGCGGCGATGATCACACGCTCGCCAATATTGCAGTTGTGACCGACGTGGACGAGATTATCCAGCTTCGTTCCGCGTCCAATTCTAGTCCGCCCCAGCGCGGCGCGATCGACACAGGTGTGTGCGCCCAACTCAACGTCGTCTTCTATTATGACGGTGCCGCGCTGCGGAAACTTGTGATAACCCATGTCGTCGCGCACGTAGCCAAAGCCGTCGGCGCCGATCACAACACCCGCATGCAAGACGACCCGATCGGCAATCGTCACGTCGTCGTAAAGCGTTACGCCAGGATGCAGCACGCAATCGCGACCAACGCGGACGTGATCGCCAATCACTACACCGGCTTCGATGCGCGTCCCTGATCCGACAACACTGCCTTCCCCTATCGCAACGTGCGGGCCGATGAAAACCGTTAGGGCGATGTCCGCGCTTTCAGCAATCACTGCGCTCGAGTCAACGTAAGGCTCGCGACGTTTTGACGGGTGCAGCAACGTGGCAATTAGGGCGAATGCAAGTTTTGGTTTCGCCACTTCAATCAGCACGGGTCCAAACTCGTTTTCAAATATCAAGTCTTTCACGAAGGCGACAAACTCCGGAGCGACGATGAGGCTAGAGGCCTGGCTCGACTTTCCTGCTTCGAAGAATTTCTCATCCTCGATGTAGGCGATCTCGCCATTGCCGGCCGTGGAGAGGTCGGCCACCCCCTCGATGTGAATACTCCCATCGCCGATGAGCCGGGCATCCACGTGTGTGGCCAGTTCGGCGATTGTGAACAGTTTCGACTTAGACATTGATTAGCTGTTAGGAAAATGACTGGTGATTCTGGAAACGGCGCCGCCGATATTACACTTTTTCGTCACGACTCGGCAGGCTTGCGACTCTAAACTGCTATTTCATTGGACTCCGGGGTCGCAGTAGACGCCAAGTGGGCCTTCCAAGACCTCAACCCAGCTGCCTTTTAGCCTTGCCATGCCCAAACAGACCATTTATCATGACGCGGTCGGAAACCGCTGGTAGTATTCTGTCCTGAGTCCGACCATTATCTTGTTTTTTATTGCTGTTTTGAGCGAGTTTCATGAAATCAAATACTCGCGAGGAGAAGGTTTAATTGTTTAGTGATCAATTTCGCCGAGGCGAATCAGACAAGGGTAAGCTCACCGGCGTAAAGGGCTCGAAGCTGCTTTCCAATATTTCGGATGTCGCCTGGAAGGCTTTCCAGTCGGTCAACACCCTCCTGCCCGAAGGCGAAGCCATCACGCCCAAGTGGGCGCCCGGCAAGTTGTTGAAATCCTACCAACGCAGTGCGCCACCGCTTGGCTTCCCACGCGAGACCGACAGCCTTTGTCCTCGTTGTGTCAAGGAAGTTCGCAACGCCGTAATCAGTGGCGATACTACTCTCGAATCATTGATGAATGAACATCCGGGCGAAATCAAAGCCCAGATTGTGGAAGAGAACGGACAGGTAGTCATGCGCAAGACTTGTCCGAAGCACGGCGAGTTTGTCGACGTAATGGCAACTGACCCGGCGTTTCTCGAACGCATCGAGTCGCTCTTCTTTGGTCGAGACTTTAAAGCTGCTGAAGATTCCCACGTGCATCATCACGGCACGTCGAACATCAAGTTTGGTCGCGGCGCTGTGTTGACTGTCGACCTCACCAACCGCTGCAACATGATGTGCAACCCCTGCTTCATGGATGCGAATCAGGTTGGTTATGTTCACGAGCCGACCTTTGAAGATACAAAAGCAATTCTCGATCGCGCTGTTTCGTTTAAGCCCAAGCGCCAGGTCATCATTCTCTTCTCCGGTGGTGAGCCCACGCTTTCGCCTTACTATCTCGAGGCCGTCGCTTACGCGAAGAAGGTAGGCTTCTACAGGATTCTTGCCGCCACCAACGGTATTCGCTTTGCCGAAGACATCGAATTTTGTAAAGCTGCCAAGGCTGCCGGGCAACACGGCGTCTATCTTCAGTTTGACGGTGTCAGCGAAGAAAAGAACCAGCACCGGGGCGTGGGCAATTTGTTTGACGTAAAGCAGCAGGCGATTGAGAACCTCGCCAGCGTCGGGATCAAGGTTACCCTGGTCACGACTATCGTCAATACAATCAACAACGACGGTATCGGCGCGATTGTCGATTTTGCGACGAAGAATATCGACAAAGTCCAGACGATCGCCTTCCAACCAGTTTCGTTCACCGGCCGCGACGAAGACATCACTGACGAGTTGCGCATCAAGCAGCGTTACACGCTCTCCGGCATGACGCACGATCTTAAAGATCAACTTCGCGGCCAGCTGCAACCGCTGCGCGACTGGTATCCATTGTCTTCTTATTCGGCGTTCACCAGCGTGATGGACATGCTGCAAGGCGCAGATGCGCCCTGGGGTTGGTCGTCATGCAATTGCCACCCGAATTGCGGCATTTTCAGCTTGATGGTAGTTAATCGAAAGACCGGCGAGTTTACTTCGTTGTTTGAATTCTTCGATTACGAGCGGTTCATGAAAGATGTCGCCACGATTACAGACACAGCGCGCGGAAAGAAACTATCGTACGCGCAGCTCGGGATGGCGATTCTGCGGAACTTCAACGCCGAACGCGCACCCGAAGGCTTTCCGATTTCCCAGATTCTGAATCTCTTCAAGCCGTCGTCGACAAACTCAAGTTCGGACCGCAACGATCGGATGAAGACCGCCGGCACGGATCAGGATCCGAATGACATCTGGCGCGTGCTCTGCGTCGAGGGTATGTGGTTTCAGGATCTCTTTAACTACGACTTCCGCCGCACTGAGATGTGCGTGATTCCCTACGGCACCCAGGAAGGCGAAATCTCCTTCTGCGCCTACAATACGGGCGTGGGTTGGCGGCAAATCATCGAGAATATGCACAAGACGGCGAACCTCGGGGAGTGGTACGAAGAACACGGCCGCCACGCAGTTTACGCCGCTGGACATGAAGTCCCGGGAATTTCCAGGAAGCATCGTTTGAGCTTGCCAATTATCCAGGCCGTCCTCGCCGAAGACTCGGATGAGAAGCCGGTTGTTGTCTCTCCTTATCTAGTCCAGGACCACGAAGAAGAACCTGTAGGAGTTAGCTAGTCAGGAGAGGCCGGCGCGCCTCGCTTAAGTCAAGTATACTAGTCGTTCGTTAGGCACCCTCTCTCCATCGCAAGTGCCAACTTCGTACGCCTGAACCAGAGATCCCTCCAGCTCGGATCTATGATCATCTTTTCATATCTAAGGAGTCAATGAATGTTACACCCCCAACAAATCTGCTCAAGCGCTCTTTCGAAACTTTTTCCACTTGCCTCTCTGGTTACGATTGCACTTCTTGCTTCAATGCTGACTGTATCTACCGCGCAGGCGCAGACTGACAGTAACCCAAACACGCCAACTTCGGATAAGGTCTCGCCGCGAACCTACCCCGAGAAGGCGCCCGATGATCCGTTCAAAGCGCGTTTAATACCAAGAAACTCAAAAGTCTACATTGCGCCTATGCTTTCCGAGGATCCGGGCCAATCGCAAAGTCAAGGTTTTGAAACCTACTTGGCTGCCGCCCTTCGTAAGAAGGATGTACCTCTAATTATCGTGGCCGACCAGTCTCAAGCTGATTTTATTATTGAGGGCACTGCGGATAAGAAGGCAGCTGGCTTGGCGAAGAAACTCCTTCTCGGAGACTTTAGAAAATCAACCTCTGCATCGATGAGCGTTACTAATTTAAGAACTGGAGTCGTTGCCTATGCCGATTCGTCAGATAAATCATCTGCTAATCGTGGACTTCGATCTTCGGCTGAGAAACTCGCCAAATACCTCAAGAGAAAAATAGAGGATGACGAGAAGAAAAGTTAGGGAGGGAGGCGCCTCTGGCGCTCATAACCACAGACCGAAGAAGACCCCAGGAATGCGCGGCCACCGAGGCCGCGCATTTTTGCTTCTAGCGTCCGGTATCGCAGTTGCCCAGTCTCCCTGCGAAGTTTGATTTAGCACGGAGGCATACCGAAGTGAGAAACGTCAAAACGCTGATTTTTCTTTCCCTTTTGTCTGTTTCGACTGCTGGAGCGCAAACAGTCGCTGTTCAGCCAACCGCAGAACAAACAGTCCAACCGTCACAATCTACCGCTCCAGATTCAACCGCGCGCCAACCAATCGCGGAACTGCGGGTTCCCGCCGGCACTCCCATCGAGGTTGAGGTCGCTTACACAGTCAACTCGCTGGAGGTCAAACCAGGGGAGCGAATTAGTTTTCGCGTGTTGGTTCCGATAGTGATTGACGGTGTGACGGTGATTGAAAGGGACGCGCTGGTCACCGCTCGTGTCACCCAGGCGAAGCGAGGTGGGCATTGGGGAAAGGCCGGGAAGATCGTATGGAGCATGGAAGATGTTGTAGCCGCCGACAACAGCCGCGTACCGCTGGCGCCAGAAACTGGCTCGCGCAGCGACAAGCTCTGGAGTCTGGAAACCAGAAGTACGCCCAACGAACCCCCAAGGAAGCAGGGACACGTCACAGGAACCAGCCACGTAGGCGAAGTTGCTACGATGGCTGCCTTGTCAGGTGTTCTGTTCCCTCCGCTTGCACTGATTCATGGATTCAAGCGCGGAGAGAATGCGATCTTGAGTGAAGGTAGGCGGTATGTTGTTGCCGTGGCCAGAGACACGACGGTCAAAATAACCACGACGATTGCAGCACCTTGATGCTTCCCGTGTTCAGCTTAGCGAGTAACCGGCGACTTGAACCCGATTTCTTTCTTAACTGCTTTCGGCAGCTTTTCGAGAACGTCTTTAACGATAATCTTCGGCAGCTCTTCAAGAACGCTTTGAAGAATCGTCTTTGGCATCTGGACAAGGGTGACCTCGATGGCGGCCAATCGCGCCTCAATCTTATCGAAACGCGCCTCAGCCTTTTGCTGCCAGTCCTCAGTTTTCTGTTGCCACACCTCAGTTTTATGCTGCCAATCTCTCAGCGCCAAACGCTCTTGATCATTTCTGGCAAGCTGTTCGATAAACGCAGCTTGATTTCTAATCAGCAACGCCATCGCTTCTTCGAGGTGATTGTTTCGGGGTAGAGGTCTTCGAGTTGCCATGCGCAAAAGTCTATCACTCCAAAGCACGTTCTACTCTGATCTGCGACAAAGGCCGGTAACCCAAACTTTGCCAGTTCTCTTTTATGACTGTTTTGTAAGGAAGGTAGTCTGTGGCCTTAACGAAACTCAGCTTCTTGAGATTTTCTGCACCTCCCGTAACTGAGCCACGATATCCCGTATGCGAAGGGCCAACGCCTCTATCGTTTCGGCGCGCTTCTTCGCTCGTTCAGGTAAATCTTCTCGCAGCAACAACTGAGCTTGCCCCAGCACTCCCGTCAGCGGATTATTAATTTCGTGACGCACGCGCGTGATGAGATCAGCCACCTCATCCATTTTTGCTTCGTATTCCGCAGTCAGCGCGCGTAGCTTCTCATCCGCATCCCTGCGAGCGGGGATCTGTTCCTGCGAAGAACCATCCGCGGACGTGGTTTGTGCTGCCTTCATAGCCGAAGAGTGATCGTCGGTTTCAGTCATAGTTACTCCCAGTTTCCTAAAATGCCTTCATGTGGGAGCGAACTGCCTGAATAGGTTTGCGTGAGGGACGTATTGTGCCTTGAACAGCAATGAATAGTAAATACATATTCGTACATAGCGGTCACCGTTCCCTATTTACAATTCAGGAATTGCCATTCAACAGTCATGCGGTTGACAAAGAAAAGCCTGTGCACTTACATTGAAATTCCTCTTGCTGGGAGGTCGTCTAACGGTAGGACTGCGGACTCTGAATCCGCCTATCGGGGTTCGAATCCCTGCCTCCCAGCCAAACGATATCGATCAATTACGGGCAACCACTTGTAACTTGAAGCAATAATTTGCCGCTCCGGCAACTTAATGGTTCCAATAGCGCTCGGCAATGAATTGGTTCCAATTTTCGGGAAAGTACAAACTACCCCTAAATTCCCTCGTAAATTGCTACCCGCTCTCTTTAAAACCAGTTCTCGGCAACTTAATGGTTCCAAAAACGTCTGGCAATTAATTGGTTCCAATTTCTGAAAAAGTACAAGTATCTGAATTCCCTTCGTAGATTCTTAACCTCTCTCTTTATAGACGCAGCTCGCACCTCGAGCTCTTTACTTGCGGCCGAGAACCAAAGCAATCTAAAGACGCGACTTCGTGAATGGGTCTACTCACACACGTAGACATTGTAAACGCACGAAGCGAAGAGTTGTGCGGGCAGGCTCTCGCGAAGAGCGCGGAACTAACTCAAATGTCTTGGCTGTACGAGGCGAAGCGGAATGAAGACCACATGCCGCTCGCGCTGCTAAGCTCTAGTTAGACGACACCCGCGGTTTTCAAAAACACCGCTGCAAGATCTAGTGCTTCGAACAAAATCGGTCCGCACGGACCATTACTGCACGGATCGCGACGGGGGGGCGCCGCGATGCGGTGAGTTGGGACAGAGGCCCTGACAGAGCCGCTCGCAATCAAGCCCGCGAGGCTGGAACGGCGCGTTGCCGCCGGAAAGAGCCACCGACTTCTCCCACATCCGCACGAAACCTTCCGCTGACGCGAACAACGCCTCAAACTCCGCCGGTTTCATGCCGACGTTTTTGAGGTCTTGCAACATGTCGGTCAGCAAGCCGTAATTGGCCAGCCCCTCCTCGTTAAAGTCGTAACGGTGAATTCCCATCTCGTATCGCTCGATGGCATCTGGCGCTTTCGGATTCGTGTCGAGATACTTGACCTTAGTTTTCGGGTCCTGCGCGATCCGCTGCTCGCGGGCCCAGTACTCATCCTCAGGCTTTAAACCAAAGAGTTGCCGAGATGCACCCCAGCAAGCTTTCTGGCCAAAGCGTGGCGAGACTGACGGAATGAACGTGTAATCCGTCGCGAGCCCGACGCCGGCGCCATTCATTTCTCGATACGCATAGCGGAACGATTGCAAAAACCCCTTCGACGACATGGCGCAGTCGTTTCTCGCAGTGGCCGCGAGCGCAGGGTCCGTCGGTTCCTCGGCGACGAATGGTCCCACGGCGCCGCCCGTGCGCCGCAGCATTTCGAGCTGCTTGTTGCTCACTTCGTACTCGGACGGCAGCAGCGCCGCAACTTTGGTCCGCGCCGGCGGCTGAAATGATAGCCCGCGGAAGTGCGCGTGTGACTCGAACAGCGGATACGCCAGCGCGTCACAGGAGATCGCAGTACCGGGTCCGTATCCGGCGCATTCCCGATGGCCCTGCTCCTTGAGTATCGAGCCGATCAATGCGTACGTGTCGTACACGCTTTTCTCAGACATGTGCGACAGGTCGACGATCATGCCCTTCTTCATGAGTTGGCGGATGTAATCGGGTCCATCATCGGTCAGGCCGAGTTTGTTCATTTGTCCCGGCGGGTTCTCGGGATCGTCCGGCTCGTTGTAGGCCCTGACAGGCATGACGAGCGGAATCGGTCCGAACAGGATCGCGCGATTCTGATCCCGCTCAAATCGAAAGAGCACGCATTCGCCAGGCGGCACTCGGTCGATAGTGTTGGGACGACAGGCGCTGTCTCTTACGTCGAAGAAACGCGCGGGCCAGAGCGGCAAATCGCCGATGTGCAGATTCAACTTTCCCCGGTTCAGCAAGTCGGTGAGCGTGTTGTACGCCGGTTCGAATAGCGCGGCTCCACCAAGCCTGCCGTCTGGCCCGTGGACCGGAAACACCTGCCGGATGCCGAGATCCCACAGATACTGCACTTCCTTTTCAAAAGAGTTCATGCCGTCGATCCGGCCGATCTCGTCCATCTCGATACCGAGAACGAGCGCGAGCTTTCCGCGGCCGATGATGTCGCGGGCCTCGTCCGGCGTGTAGGCGATCTGCATCCAGTCGTCGTTCATCTTCGCGAGCTGTCGCACTGCGCAGACCTGCGCCTCGAGGATCGCTCGCTCGGTGTTCGGATGGATCTCACCGTCGCCGCCGGCCTTCGCAGTTATATACTCGGCGCCGAGGTTCTGCACCGCTAACACGGTCATCAGGCGCAACCCGCCTTTCCACGCGCGATGGATCTGCGTGATGTGCATCTGCTCGTGCGCAGCGGACAGGAAAGTCGGAAAGTCGCGAAATGATGGACCACCCTTATGCGGATGTTGAAAAACCTGCGTGCCAAGAAATTGCGCCAACGTGGGCAGCAGCCCCTGATCCCTCGGTACGCGGCTTTCGACGCTGTCGATGAACAGCTCCGCCGCCGGACCGCCGCCGTGACCCTCAATGCAGTCCGGAATATCCTCGGCCTCGAGCCTGCGCCCCTGCGGGCGATAGACATAGTCGGCATACCTGCCTCCCGGCACCCCCCAAACAGTACGCACGTGGTTCAGCCCACCGAACGCGATGTAGTTCGTCAGGTGCGTGTGGTAGTCGGCGAATCCCCAGAGTGGCGGCCGGTATGGACTAGGCGCATCGGCAGTAAACCTGATGAAGTCAACAGCAATGTGCTGGGAGACTGACGCGTCAATGATGCTCAACCGCGCGGTTCGCCCCAAGAGAAACTCAGGCAGCAGAAAAGTTTTTTGTTGTAGCAAGTCGAGAGGCGATCCGTCTGGATCTTTATGTCCCGTGAATGCGATGGCGATTCGATACTCGCCCTCACGAATCAGGACGTCGACCGGTTTACCTGAAGCGGTTTGCGTTTCCGCCCAGGCCATCATTTGACGCTCAAGCTGCCTGGCATCAACCGGTGAAGTAACACGGATCTGCAATTCGAATCTTTCGTATGGTACGTCTTCACTACCGCCGATTAGGAAACTGAAATAGGGTATTGCGCGGCTGAGCGTAAAAGCAGAAGAAGTCAATTCACCCTTTGCGGCATCGTCAGTGAGGATGAAGTACCGCCCGTGATGACCGAGCGTGTAGGAAAGATTTCGCCAGTAGTCGCCACCAACTTTCACGATGTTAGTACGATCTGTACGGATAGTTGCGCCATCGATTGGTTGTGACTCAAAAGCGGGCCCATACTTCGTCCAGCAATCAAGTCCATGCTCGAAGTCCAAGTCGTAATCTTGCGCTACGGCTACAGAGTCTGGGGGCGTCCAAGCTATGAAGAGAACGGCAAAGAAAATTCTTGCGAAGCAGGTCATCGGGGCAACCTCCGAATATTCATCGTCTGAGGACTAGAGGTGCGGTAGCATACGCGCCTCAGTCTACATCAACCGACACGCGACTTTCACCGTGGGCGGAAAGCTGTGAGATATTCGGCCTGTCGGGCGCAGCGCCGCCAATCGCATTGTTTTGCGATTCAGTACCGTTTTCCAATCTGCACTTTCGGCAAGGCTAAAGTTCCAATTTGCACTTTCGGCAATTTAATGGTTCCAAAACACGAATCGTAGACGAGGTTGGGATGCGAAATCTCTGGGTTTTAATTGAACTTGCGGCAACTAATTGGTTTCAGTGGCGGCAAAGAATTGGTTCAAGTCACAGCTTTCTGTTACTTGAACCAATACTTTGCCGCCTTGGCAACTTATTGGTTCCAATAGCCTGCGGCAAGTTATTGCTTCCATCTCGAAAATAATAGTCGAGGCGTTCTAATGGCTCTTTAATAAACCCAGTTCGCCCCTTACGCCGCGGAGGAGGGTGCATAGCTCTGAAGTACTCAAGCCAATAGAACCATCGGGTGCCCGCATGAGTAGCTTGTAGGACGGGTACTCTCCATTGGGCCCCAGATTAGGCCTTGACATGCTACGTTTGTAGCAGTATGCTGCGCGCGTAGCACTACGAGAGGAGCGGACTAACGATGGTTTCACCACCGAATGAGAAGCTCACCCGCCGCGAGCGCGAGATTATGCATGCCCTTCACGCGCTCGGAGACCGCGCGTCCGTTGAGGATGTTCGCAAACGACTGTCGGACCCACCCAGCTACTCCGCCGTCCGGGCGATGCTGGTGAAGCTCGAGGCTAAAGGTCATGTGCGGCATCGCGAAGAGGGGCTGCGATACGTTTACTCGCCTACAACGGCACGTGGCACCGCGCAACGCAAGGCGTTGCAACAGCTCGTGCGAGTTTTCTTCGGTGGCTCACCCGGGCAGACCGTGACGGCATTGTTGAAACAAGAGAGCTGGACCAACGACGAACTCGACGCTCTGCGCGCGCAGATCGAACAGGCGCGCAAGAACAGGAGGAGTTCATGAGAGCGACCATTGCTGAGGCTGCCCTGACTCTGAGCCGTTGGGTCGAGCTGTCAATTGTGGGAAAGGCAACAGTCATGATGCTGCTGGGATTGATCGCGGCGCGGCTAGCCGGACACGCACGGGCGTCTCTGCGCCATCTTCTGTTAGCGGCGACGTTTGCCACGCTGCTCGCACTGCCGCTCGTGGTCGTGACCGCTCCGGGACTGACGATTGGTATTTCCGTCGCTCAGGTCAGCGACCTAGTCGACGCCTCAAGCGCGATACGCCCACCTGACACTCTCGTGAGGTCCGCGAGCGGCAGCCCTGGGCCTCGGACTATCGATAGCGGTCACTGGTCAATGCCGTCATGGTCAGCACTCATACGCTCGGTATGGATTGCTGGAGCAGTGCTCATGATCATCTCGCTGATGGTGGATCTCTGGAGGGTTCGCCGTCTCCGTCGTAACGGCTTACCGTGGACGCAGGTGCGTGAACTCACCCAAACGCTGGCCACCGGATGCGGCCTGCGCCGACCCGTAGAAGTCTTGCTGCACGAGGACATACGAGCACCTCTGACGTGCGGCGTGTGGCACCCTTTAATCGTGCTGCCCTCCGATGCAAGCGAGTGGGCCGAAGCTGACCTGCGTCGCGCACTCGTTCATGAGTTGGAGCACGCACGACGCGGCGACTGGGCCACTCAATTAGCGGCTCGTGCAGTATGCGCATGCTATTGGTTCCACCCGTTGGTCTGGGTGGCTTGGCGGCGGCTGTGCCTCGAAGCCGAGCGCGCCTGCGACGATGCCGTAGTCCTGAATGCAGAGCATACCGCGTACGCAGAGCAGTTAGTGTTACTTTCCCGGCGGCTTTCGAGTGTTCGCGCGCAGCCGATACTGGGCATGGCGAATCGAAGCGACCTGTCAAGACGGGTTTCCGCTCTGCTCGATAGCAGCCAGCGGCGTGGGCGGGCTGGCTTGTTAGTGGCCGCGAGCGCGATCATCGTCGCTGGTTCTGTCCTGATGACCATCGCGCCATTGCGGGCCGTTGCCCGAGCCACAAACCTGACAGCCGCAAACAGGGACACCCGGGCGCAAACCGACAACCAGAGAAAGAGCGTTTCGACGCCGTTTGACCGCGCCCTGTTCGACGCTGCGGAAAACGGCAACACCTCCGACATTACCAAACTACTTAATGCGGGTGCGAATGTGAATTGTGCGCTGGATGGCGACGGCAGCCCCCTCATCGCCGCCGCGCGTAACGGACATCAAGCAGCCGTGGAACTGCTGTTGGATCGCGGAGCTGATCCAAACATGCCGGTGCGAGGCGACGGGAATCCTCTTATCATAGCAGCGCGCGAGGGACACGCGGAGATCGTCAGGTTGCTCCTGGACCGAGGCGCAAATATCGACCAGATAGTTCCCGGCGACGAAAACGCCCTGATTCAAGCGAGCAGTCAGGGACATCTGGTCGTCGTGAAAGTTCTTGTCGGCCGTGGCGCGGACGTTAATGCCCGCGTCTGGGTTGAGCGCACCGGCCAGCAACCGAACGGTGAGTGGCGAACACCGTTGAGCATGGCACGCAAGGGTGGACACAGCGAAGTGATAGCGTATCTACTTTCATTAGGCGTCCGGGAATAGAAGAGTAATGAAAACGGCAATTCTATTCTGCTTCTGCGTCATTCTCAGTGTTGTGGGAGCCACGGTCACTGCCGCTGACGCTCAGGGGCCTAATTCGGCCGTTCTGAAGGGCGGTTGGGAAGGCGTCATCGAAGCCCCCAGGCGACCAATTGTGGTTGCGACTGACTTCGGATCCGGGACGGCGAAGTTGGACGTCACCGGCTCATCCTCCTGGACCATTGAGAACCTGTCGAACAATGCCGGACAGGTCCGCTTTCAAATTAACGTTGGCAACCAGGCCTTTCATTTCGCAGGAGCGCTTAGTGAGACGGAAGTCAGGGGTACTGTTCGCGTTGCCGAAGAAGTGCTTCCATTCTGGCTAGAGCGTCTGCCGGTATTGCCAACTCCCCGAGACCGGGTTGAGGCGTGGCAGCAGGATCTCAATGACGTTCTCACCCGTTTTCTACGATACGATCGCAGCTTCTCTGCCGACGCACGGTCGGCTTTCCACAACCGCATCGCGAGCTTACAGAAATCGCTTGGTACTAAGTCCGATCAGGAGATCATTGTCGAGTTGGCACGCGCAGTTGCGCTCGGCGGAAATGCGCATACTCGTTTGTACTTGATTCGGAACCGCACGGAGGTCCGCCGACTGCCGATCCGAGTATGGTGGTTCAAAGATCAGTTGCGCATTGTACGCGCTACGAAGGAACAGACGAATCTTCTCGGCTGCCGGATTCTCAAGATTGGCGCTATGGATGTCGCTGCTGCAGCTGCGCGCGTCCGGGGCATCAAGGCAGGTAACAACTCATGGCAGCGGTATATGAGTGCGTACTTCCTGACTAGTCCCGACGTGTTGTTCGGCTCCGGTGTGGTTCCAAGCCCTGACCAGGTTGCGCTGACAATCAAGTGCGGCGGCGAGTCGCGCGTCGTGCAGCTTGCCCCCTTGCCTCTGCGTAGAGAAACCACGCCGGTTGAGGCATGGTGGGACCTCGCGCTCGAGCCTCGCGACGCAAACGCGAGCTTCGTGTCGGCGCTTCAGGCTAATAGCGCTCCACTGTACTTGCGGAATACGCGGAAGAACTACTGGTTCGAATACCTCCCTGAGTACCGCGCGATTTACCTCCAGTACAATCGTTCGCAAGAGGCGCCGGACGGCATAAACATGAAAGAGTTCACTGGCAGCCTGGTGCGGGAGGTCGAGCAAAGAAAGCCCGCCGCGCTCATCTTCGATCTGCGATTCAATACCGGTGGCAACCTGGAGGTTGCGACGCCGCTCATGAAGACGGTGGCGGAGAAACTAGGCGGCATCCCAGTGTTTGTCATCACGGGTCGCTCGACGTTTTCTGCCGGGATCACACATGTGGTGCAGTTGAAGCAGTGGGCGCGAGCCACCATCGTTGGCGAGCCAGTTGGTGATGGGTTGGACACATGGTCTGAGGGAGGAAACCTCACGCTGCCCAATTCGAAGCTGACGGTGCATTACGCGAACGCTTTTCACGCCTATTCAAAGCGGGAATATCCGGATCGTCGGCCCTACCTCCTCGATTTCGATGTCGATTCAGTCGCGCCTGACGCTATGGTTGAGCCGAGTTGGACCGAGTATATTCAGGGGAAAGACCCGGTTCTAGAGGCCGTCATTAAAAGGATTCGAAGCGCGCGGCGTTAGAACCACGCTGCCTGGATTGCTGCCGGAGATTCGCGATGGGATATTTACTCGAATGCTATTTTAGAAGCCGTTTCGTCCCTTTACATCTGACGAAGGAACGAAGCCGTCGAGCGCCCGAATTAACCCGCACCCCGGGCAAAGGCATTCAATTGTCTTTGATTGCTCGCGCCAGCTCCAAATACCTTTTCTACTCTTAAATAAGCTTGCGATATCGCGCCCGGTAGAGCGGAATCTTGAGGTTATGTCCACTTGAACTTTCGGCAAGACATAACTTCCTTTCCGCACTTTCGGCAATTTATGTGTCCAAAAGCTAGCTGCGCGGAATTTCGGAGATCCGAAACTGCGAGATTTCTTAAAGACTTGCGGCAAGGAATCGCTTCGCGTCGCGGCAAAGAAATTCTTCAAGTGACAACGACGACCCCTGATACCAAGACTGTTTCTGTGCTTCGCTTGGTACTGGGCTCGACGGATCGTGATCGCTTTGCAGAGGTCAGGGAACTTCTCGCGGAAAGGGCTTGGATGGATATAACCGACTCTCGTTTAAGCAGTCGGACGAAGCTGGATTTGCAAAGCCTTGACGCGCGAAGCGAGCGTGGTTGGCTTAACTCCGAGGATGTCCGCCGCGCCGCCGGCACCGTAAATCCTGTAGTTTGTCGCCTGCAAAGCAACAATCAAGTTTTCGCGCTCCAGGTTCTTGATCTCTGCATAAGTCATGATTCGGGGGGGACGAGTGTCGCCGGCCAACGGATCTCTGGAAATCAGACTCAATTGTTTTCTCTGTTCCGAGAGCAGCATGGCATCGAGAATCTGCTGCACATTCAGCTTGTAGAGAAAGCAATGCGACAGAATACCGGCGCGTTCGATGATATTTTCCAGCTCGCGGACGTTTCCCGGATAATGGTAATTTTGCAGAGCGCGAACGTTCTCCTCGCTTAAACGCACCAGCTCCTTGCGTTCATCGCGCCAATTCAGTTTGCGCATGAAATATTCAGCCAGCAGCGACACGTCCTCCAGCCGCTCACGCAAAGGCGGGATGTGAATTGGGAAAACACTGAGACGGTAAAATAAATCCTGCCTAAACGCTCCCGCTTCGACTGCCTTCCCCAGATCACGATTCGTCGCGGCAATCACGCGCACATCAACGTTGCGGGTGCGGTCTTCGCCGACCCGCTCGTATTGACCCTCTTGCAAAACCCGCAACAGTTTGCCTTGCAGGGCGGGTGGAATCTCGCCGACCTCGTCGAGAAAAATCGTGCCACCATCGGCCAGTCCGAATCTTCCGACCCGTTCCTTGTGCGCTCCGGTAAACGCGCCTCTGACATGGCCGAAGAATTCTGATTCAAAAAGCTCCGGCGCAATGGCGGCACAATTGACTTTAACCAGCGGTCGTTCCCGGCGCGGGCCTCCGGCATGAATTGCCTTGGCCACAAGCTCTTTGCCGGTGCCCGACTCACCGGTGATTAAGACGGTCGCGCTTGCTGGTGCAACAAGCTCGACTTGCTGCGTGACTTTGCGCCAGGCCGCGCTTTTGCCGATGAGGTCGTCAAGCGTGCCCTCGGCGTCTTCAACTTTTTCTTCAATAAAACTTTCAGCAGGCGTCATGCGACAAGCGTAACGAGATTTCGTGAACTGGTCAACGAGATTTCGGGAAGAAACGATTTTTCAAGTCTGCACGTGAAGCAAGCTGGTCGCGTTTTCTAGTTGTGTACAGTGACTTACATGTTTTTTGTGGGTTGGCATAAGCGATGCACTAAGGGAGAGCACAGCGCAAGACGCTGAAATTATTCAAGGGAGAAAAAACAATGACCAGAGTTAGACCGGTAGACTACGAACAAGCGACCGGAAAAGCGAAAAAGTTGCTCGATGCCGTCAAAGCCAAGCTCGGCATGACGCCGAACATGATGAAAACGATGGCGCAGTCGCCTGCGGTCCTGGAAGCGTATCTGAATTTTAGCGGCGCGCTAGGCGGCGGCAAACTGAGCGCCAAACTGCGCGAGCAGATCGCACTCATCTCGGCAGAGATTAACAACTGTGGCTATTGCGCTTCGGCTCACACGGCAATCGGCAAGATGGTCGGCTTGGGTGAAGACGCAATCCTGGCCGCTCGCCAAGGGCACGCGACCGACGCCAAGACTGAAGCCGCGCTGAGATTCGCCCGCACGATCATCGTCAATCGCGGCGAAGTTTCGGATGCCGATCTACAAACTGTGAAAGCTGCTGGTTTTGATGAAGGGGAAGTCGCGGAAATCATCGCCAACGTCGCGCTCAACATCTTTACTAACTACTTCAACGTAATCGCCAAAACTGAGATTGACTTCCCGCGAGTCCAAATCGGTGCGGCGGCGTAAGGCTTCCGAGCAGCCTGGTCGTCTCGGCGATCAGGTTGCCGGCCCGAATCAAAACCAGAACGAGAAGGAATAAGAAAATGAACAACGAATCAACAATCCGTTTCCGGCGCTACGTCTTAATGATGACGCTGCTGTTTGTGAGCGTGGTGACCGCTAGCTTGACCGGCGAAGCACAAACTGTAACTCCGTCGTCAGACCAACTGCCGGTGACCTACAACACTTCGAAAATTGACAAGCTGGAGATTTTTTACCGCGAAGCGGGCGATCCGAACAATCCGACGATTCTCTTGTTGCACGGCTTTCCGTCATCGTCGCACATGTTTCGTAATCTGATTCCACTTTTGGCGACCAAGTATCACGTCGTCGCGCCGGATTATCCGGGTTTCGGCTACAGCTCGGCGCCGAGTGTGAGCGAGTTTAACTACACGTTCGACAATTTGGCGAATGTTGTTGACGAATTCACCGTCGCCAAAGGGCTGACCAAATATAGCCTCTATGTACAAGACTACGGCGCGCCCATTGGCTATCGCCTCGCTGTGAAACATCCCGAGCGAGTCCAGGCGTTGATCGTGCAAAACGGCAACGCTTACGAAGAAGGCTTGCGCGGTTTTTGGAACCCACTCAAGAACTACTGGGAAAACCCGAGCAAAGAAAACGCAAACAAACTGCGCGACGCGTTCAAAGTTGACTCAACGAAATGGCAGTACACGCACGGCACGCGCAAACCGAACCGCATTTCACCTGACACGTGGACGTTGGACCAGGCGCTGCTTGAACGTCCGGGCAATCAGGAAATTCAACTCAAGCTGTTTCTCGATTACGGATCGAACCCGCCGCTCTACCCGCAATGGCAAGCGTACTTCCGCAAGTATCAACCCCCCACGCTGATTGTGTGGGGCAGGAACGATCTGATTTTTCCAGCGGAAGGCGCCAAGCCGTACACGCGCGATCTGAAGAATATCGAGTTTCACCTGCTGGACACCGGGCACTTTGCGCTCGAAGAGGATGGCGATCTTATTGGCCAACTGATTCAAGCGTTTCTGGCCAGACAAAGAATCCGTTGAGCAAAACTTTCAAGAAGAGGGAGCAGATCATGAAGGGATTTACGGGAAAACAGTTGTTGTTACAGGCGGCAATAGTGGGATCGGGTTGGCGACCGCAAAGGCATTCGCGTCGGAAGGCGCTCGTCTTACATTCTTGGCATCGAGATCAATGTCGACGGCGGCATGGCGGGCAACTCTAAAACAGATTTGCCGCGGAAACTGTTTGTGCTTCCCCGGCCCATCGCAAGCAAAACGAAAAGGAGATTCTGAAATGACAACCGAATACAAAAAAACTGAGATTGACGGTCTCAACATTTTCTATCGTGAAGCAGGCGCAAAAACAGCGCCGGCGATTTTGCTGCTGCACGGCTTTCCGTCCTCGTCGCACATGTTTCGCGATCTGATTCCGCGGCTCGCCCAGGACTTTCACGTCGTCGCGCCGGACTATCCGGGCTTCGGCTACAGCGACGCGCCCGCGCCCGACGAGTTCGCGTACACGTTCGATCATCTCGCTGAAGTCATCGAGAAGTTTATTCAAGCGATCGGCCTGAAGGAATTCAGCCTGTACATGCAGGACTATGGTGGTCCGGTCGGCTTCCGCCTGGCGACCGCCAAACCCGAAAGCATTCAAGCGTTGATCGTGCAGAACGCAAACGCCTACGCGGAAGGCATCTCGGCGGCATTCGAACCGATGAAGCCATTTTGGGAGAACCGCAACCCCGATACTGAAAAGGCGGCTCGCGCTTTGTTACAACGCGAGACGACCATCTTTCAGTACACGCACGGCGCCAACCGCCCAGAGCGCATCAACCCGGATGCCTGGACATTCGATCAGGCGTTACTGGATCGGCCCGGCAACGACGCGATTCAGCTCGAACTGCTGCACAACTACACCACCAACGTCGCGTTGTATCCGAAGTGGCAGGAGTATCTGCGCCGCCGCCAACCGCCGACGCTCATCGTTTCCGGCAAGAACGATCCGTTCTTTATCCCCGCCGGGCAGGAAGCATTCAAGCGTGATTTGAAGCACGTCGAAATCCACTTGTTGGACACCGGGCATTTCGCACTCGAAGAACACGCGGACACCATCGCCACGCACATCAAGAATTTTTCCAGTGCCACTTTGGCAAAAGGGAAAGGCGCTTAAGCGCTGCAATCGCCGATCGAATCAACGAAAAAAGGCGCGTGCGGTGTAATGGCGCGCATAACACGGTCGACATAGCTAAGAAGGGGAGAACCAGTGTTCGATGCCTCTTTAAGATCGTGCCCGGTAGGGCGGAACTGTAACTCGATCGGATCGACTTTGAACTTTCGGCAAGACTTGCCTTCCTCTTTGCACTCCCGTCAATGTAAGCTTCCAAACGGTAGGAATGGCGGAGAGTCGTGGGCGCGGTATTCTTAGGTTTTTGTAAAACTTGCGGCAAGGAATCGCTTGGCGTCGCGGCAAAGAATTTCTTCAAGTGACACTTTCCGCCTCGCCAACTTATCCTTACAACGCGGAAAGAGTAATCCACATTCCTACCCAGTACCTCCATCGTTCAAAAAAATCTTGTTCTACACCAAACCAAAATGTGCGTCCTGGTTGTGCATACGTGCGTCTAACGACTTCAAAGAGAGGGATGTAAGGAGTTTTGCAGTAGAAAATTTCACGCGATCTCCGCCAGCCATTGCAACGCACTCACAGCAGGTAGATATTCCATCCCGCACTAGTTCACATCTAAACGGACTCGCAAAGCGTCACCCAGCTTTCAGTCTCGAAAGTGACTAACTTGCGACGGCTGCCCCGCCTTCGGTCTTCGCCACACAACCCAAAAAGGATCAGCCATGAGCCTGCCTGCCCCTCGAAGTCTCTCTGAGTTCTCTCTTCGTCTAACCAAAAAAGCAAAATCATTTTCAGTTGTCATCAATCGCAAAGCAGTTACGGCCCAACTGATTGCGGTGCTGTTGATTTACGCGCTCTCTTTGCAATTGGTTCCGCGCGTCGTATTAGCTGTGCGAACTCCGACAGCTAAGACAACCCCATCGGAGAAGCGGTTTGCGGAGAACAAACCAACATTCAGTGGCGCCTTCAAACCCGAAGCCGACGGAATGTCCGAAGCGGGCGAGCCTTTGCCGGCGACCATAACAGACGCCGTTGTATCGCGACATAAGCCGACCCTCAACAGCGGGCGCATCGAAGGCAGCTTGCGCGTGTTACTGGGCGAGTCGTTTACGATTAATGGAACTACGCAAATTACTTCAGATCTGTACTTGCCGGGAACTCCGACAATTCAACTAGACGGCAATGCGCAGTACGGCGGAACTGTCAACGATGGCGGCGTTGCAAGTCCGACGAATTACACGGTTAGCCTCAGCGGCAATATCGATCTGCCGGGACATATCCACACAAACGTTGATCCCTTGCAGCTGCCCACACGTTTTCCGGCTTCGATTCCCGGTGCCAGTGGAACGCGCACAGTGACAATTCATTCTCAGTCGGAGACTGCAGGAATCGGCAACTGGCAGACAGTGCGCGATCTCAGTGTTAACGGCAGCGGACTTACCATCAATGTCCCGCCCGGCAACTACGGCACCTTTACCGTCAACGGTAACAGTCGACTCAATTTCTCGGCAGGCACTTATAACTTTGCAAACAACTTCAACCTTGATGGGAGCGCATCAATACAGGCAACCGGACTTGTCGTGCTGAATGTCGCGCAAAGCCTAACCGTAACCAGCGGCGCACTCGTTTTAGGCAGCTATACGTCGCCGGGTGATGTGCGTTTGAACGTGCTGGGTTCGTCGGTAAACATCAACGGCAGCAGTCAGATTTCCGCCCTGGTGCGTGCCGATAACGCCACCGCGACGATTAACGGCACCGCCCAGGTTCGGGGTCAGGTCATCGCAAATACCGTCACGCTAAACGGCGGCAAGGTAATCGGATCTGTCTGGCCGGCTCACTCGGGCAGCAGCATAACTACCTTTGGACCGCGACGCTTTGATCGAACCACCGGCCCGCCCAATCAGTACCTGGAACAGTTCTCTCTACCTGCAGGCGCAATTTCTCCATACAAGCTACACATCCAGAATGGTTCTTTAGACGGCACCAACCGCGTGTCGAGCGCAACCATTAAGCTCAACGGAGTCGTGATCCTTTCGCCGAGTGATCTCAACCAGAACGTTGGGGTGGTAGATCGGACGGTGACTCTCGACTCAACGAATACGCTGGCAGTGACCCTCGCCAGTGATCCCGGTTCGTATTTGATTGTTGATATCGGCGGGGCATTTCCTCCCGGCGATACGACACCGCCCGCGCTCGCCATCACCTCGCCGGCCAACAATTCGACGACGACGGACGCGCAGATCACAGTGAGCGGTACGGCTTCTGATCCCGGTCCCGGCGCAAGCGGCGTGGCGCAGGTTCAGGTGAACGGGCAGGAGGCTGCCTATAACTCAAACGAGAATACCTGGGCGATAACCGGTGTGGCGCTAAGCATCGGAGCAAATTCGATCATCGCGCAAACGGTGGATCACGCTGGAAACCAGACTACTGCAAGCATCACCGTCACACGCGAAACTCCAAACCAGTCGCCGGCCGTCAACGCGGGCGCTGATCAAACTTTTGCCTTGCCGCAAACAGCGACTTTGCACGGCACGGCCACCGACGATGGATTGCCTCAAGGCAGTGCCCTGCTCACCAACTGGAGCGCGATAGGCGGACCGGGAACGGTTACTTTTGACGACCCCAACGCGCTCGACACCAGCGCGAGCTTCATTTCGGCCGGCACTTATGTGCTGCGGCTGACGGTTGATGATGGCGCTCTCTCAACCAGCGACGACTTAACTGTCACGGTCCAACCGCAAAATCAGCCACCGACCGTTGTTGCCGGTCCTGACCAGGTTCTCGCTCTGCCCCATTCGGCCACACTCAACGGCTCTGCCACCGATGACGGGCTTCCGGATGCCAGCATTCTGGCCGTCGCCTGGAGTCAGGTAAGTGGTCCGGGTACCGCAACCTTCGCCGAAACCTACCTGACGAACACCCTGGCAACGTTTAGCGCGCCCGGCACTTATGTACTGAGACTCTCGGCGAGCGACTCGGAGCTCTCGAGCGCGAGTGAGTTGACCGTAACAGTCCAGCCTGAGAACCAGGCCCCGACTGTAAGTGCCGGCCCAGATCAGATCGTCGCCTTGCCCGCGTACGCGCTCCTTAATGGATCAGTGGCCGACGACGGTTGGCCGGCGGGCAGCAGTCTGACTGAAACGTGGACCGTTATTAGCAGTCCGGGGGCTGCCAACATAGCGAATCCAAACATGACGGTTACGCCGGTCACGTTTAGTGCGGCGGGCACATACGTTCTGCGCTTGACGGTTAGCGATGGCGAGCTAAGCAACAGCGACGAAGTGATCATTACCGTGGACCCGCAGAATCAACCTCCGGTTGTTGATGCCGGCGCTGATCAGACGATCAGCATCGACGCCGAGATGAATCTCAATGGGGTGGTTAGCGATGATGGTTGGCCCAGGAACAGCAGTGTAACGGTCAGTTGGTCGCAGGTTAACGGTCCCGGCCTGGTGACTTTTGAAAATTCGGCCGTCACCACCACGAGCGTGATGTTCAGTCAACCGGGTACCTACGTCTTCCGGTTGACGGCCGACGATTCGCAACTCGCTGCCGCCGACGACATAACAATCATCGTGAATGATCCACGAATTCTACCGGTCGCCGATTTCGTGGTTCCCGAATCCAGCGGTACCGCCGGGTCGTTTGTGATTGCTTCGTCTACTGCTTTGGCCGACAGACTTCTGGATAACAGCACGTCCACTATCTGGACTACGAATGGGATAAATAACCAGTTCGCGAAGCTGCAGTTCTTCGATCAGGAGTCTGTCTTCATAGATCGGGTGCGCCTGCAGGCGGCAAATGGCACTACGGCGGTGAAGGACTTCGACGTCCAGGTTTCATCGACAAATTCAGACGACGCCAGCTTCCTCGCCGTTTTGAGTGCGACGTATCTCAACAACGGCCAGCTACAGGAATTTGTACTTCCCGGCGGACCGGCGCGGGCGCGCTATATCAAGTTTGTGCCGCGGAACAACTATGGCAGCACGGCCAATATTCAGCTCGCCACTTTCAACGCGGTGGCGGTTGGCAGTGCAGACAGCATCATCTCGCTGCCGGCACAAGCCAACGTTGCCCTCGACCAATCCCCCGGACTGATCGCGAATGGCGCCGTAATCTATTCCTCCAGCGACCCCTTCGGCAGCCTTCCGCCAAACGGTCTGCTGGGCTACCGCAACGGCGGCTGGGCACCGCTAAAGACCACGAACCCATTTGCGGTCATACAACTTGCCGGCGGCGGGCTCTACTCGGTTAGCGGAATCAAATTGGCGACCGCATTGAGTAGCGGTTTCGGTCAGGCCACATCCGTCAGGAGTTTTGAGCTGTGGGTGTCGGCAACGACGCCCGACGATACGTCCTTCACGAGAGTCTTAACGGCGACCGCAACGTTCTCTACTCAGCTGCAAACGTTCCCTTTCCCCGGCGGGACAGTAGCCGTGCGTTACCTAAAGTATGTACCGCTCACTAACAACGGTGGGGCAACCATCGACACTCAAACGCTCGATGTAATCTCTGAAGGAGCGGCGCAGGTCGTCGGCGCCTCGGGTCAAAATGAGAATAATCTCAATCCGGCCGAAGCCGCCTTTGATAGCGATGTCAACAGCATCTGGTCCTCGCAAAGCAATGCCATTAGTAATGTCTGGGTAAAAACTTCGCTTGCGGACGGACTTACCCAGAAGCTCTACGGTGCGCGCATTAATCCGCTCAACGACTCCACCAATGGCCAGCGCGGGCCAAAAGACTTTGACATCCGTGTCTCCACTACCACTACAAACGACAGCGCTTTCACCACCGTTTACTCGGGAACATTAGCCGGCACCCTAAATGGCAGCACGCAGGAGTTTCTCTTTCCTAACTTCGTCGAAGCGAGGTACGTCCAGTTCTTTTGGAAGAATGGCTATAGCACCGCCAACATCGGAGTGCGCACGCTTGAAGTGCTGGCGGTTCCAACTCGCGGCTCAGCGCTAATTGCTTTCTCGACTCAGGAGGATCCGGCGAGCAACACTCTCGATCTCGATCCGAGTAACCAGTGGGTTACCTCTTTCAACAACGTCACGAATCAATGGCTGAAATTGCTCTTGCCGAAAGCCGAGATTCAGAGCATCCACCACATTGCTCTCAGGCCGGCGACAAGTAGCAACCACAGCGCGCCGAAGGATTTTGAGCTCCAGGTTTCCGCCACCGATGCTGTCGATAATTCTTTCACCACAGTGCTCGCTGGCACACTAGTGAATTCAACTCAACTACAGGACTTTTATTTCGAGCCGGCGCAAGCGCGCTACGTCCGCCTGTTGCTTAAGAACGGCTATGGAACAAACCGTCTTGGCCTTGCCGGTTTCTATATCTACTCGGCGAATCAGATCGGCGCGACAGCACGCTTCATCGATCGCTCGACCGACCCTGACGGCCAGATAGTCTCATGGGCCTGGAACTTCGGAGACGGCGGAACCAGCCCTGAACAACATCCGGTGCATACCTATGCGCTGCCTGGCGATTACACAGTCTCGCTTACGGTCACGGACAACAGCGGCCTCACCCACACGCGTCAGCTGCTTTATCACGTGTTGGATTCGTCAGGTGTGGACTTTACCGGTTCTCCTCAGATTGCTCACGAAGGTGGCGATCTGGTTCGTTTCACCGATCTCACTAAGTTCCTGGTGCAGCCAACCGCTTTGCGGCAATACGACTTCGGCGACGGCGTCACTTTGTCCCAGGCCTTAAACACGAGCCTGCACACGTTTGCCGAGAACGGCATTTATCACGTCACCTTGCGGCTCGGCGATCCGCTCGGCGTCAGTTATACGGCTACTAAAGACATTGTCGTGCTGAATGTTCCTCCTGCCGTGGGCATACCAAACGGCAAGACCGTTGTGTGGGGTGAACTGTGGACCAGTGTGCCCACAATTGCGGATCAGAGCGTCATTGATCGTCTCACCCTGCAGGGCCAATGGAACTTTGGTGATGGTCAGACGGCCCAATGCGTCAACTGCACCAGCGCCAATGCAACCATCACCCACGCCTATGACAATCCCGGAACCTACACGGTCACGTTTGCTGTGACCGACAGAGATGGCGGTGTCGGATCGGATAGTGCGACTTACGTTGTCAACAAGCGAGGCACGTCCTTAGCTTTCCTCGCTAATTCGCTACAGGGATCAGGACAAACATTCCTCAGCCGCGTAAAGCTCACCGACTCGTTTGACAATACCGGCATTGCGAACCGGAACATTCAGTTCAATCTCAATGGGGTCACCGGCAGCGCCCTCACCGACGCCACCGGAACGGCGGAAATCACTCTGCCGGTCTCGCCCGACGCCAATGTCGCTCTGATGACGGCAAACTGGGCTGGAGATAATCTGTATTCGCCCAGTAGCAACACGGCGAGCACGACCCTTAATTTTGCGCCAACGGTCAATGCCGGAGCCGATCAGGCAACCACTCTGCCTTGCGTTGTCAATTTGAGCGGCAGTGTGACCGACGACGGGGTGCCAAACGGCGTTCCTCTTGGCATAGCCTGGGCCAAGGTCAGCGGTCCGGGTATCGTGAGCTTTGCCAATGCCGGTGCCGCTCAAACCACGGCAACCTTCAGTGCTGCCGGTAAATATGTGCTCAGATTGTCTGCGAGTGACACGCGACTCAGCAGCAGCGACGAGATAACTATTACGGTAAATCTGGTCGAGGTTGGCGCAGCCCAGTATTTCCCAACCACGCCATACTTTAGTTTTGCGGATAGTCCGCTGGGTGGCCGCAATGCAAGTTACTTCTATTTAGAGACCTTCGAAGACCACTTGCTGAATACACCGGGTGTAAGCGCCAGCGCCGGTGGCGTGACCAGCGTAGTGTTTGGTTCCAACCTTCACGATTCCGTAGACGCTGATGATGGTGTGATCGACGGCAACGGATTACTTGGAGACTCATACATCAGTGCAAACGGCGCCGCAGGCATTCGTTTCACCTTTAGCGCCGCGGTGCTCGGCTCACTACCTACGCATGCTGGCCTGGTGTGGACGGACGGAGCCGGACAGGTGTCCTTCGAGGTTTTTGATCACAACGGTATTTCGATGGGACTGCAAGGTCCTTTTAACTTCCCGGATAGCGTCAACAGCGGCACCACTGCTGAAGACAGATTCCTCGGCGCTTATAACAAGGACGGTATCTCAGCGATTCGCGTGCTCAATACGGTAGGCGGAATCGAGATAGATCACTTGCAGTACGGCTTCAGCATTGGCAACTCCCCACCGATAGTCAACGCCGGAACTGACCAGAATATTTTCCTGCCTACGTCGACGTTCACCTTAAACGGCGCCGTGAGCGACGATGGCTTACCGGTCTGCAACACGCTCGCGATTTCCTGGAGCCTCGTGAGTGGCCCGGGTTCGGCAAGCTTCGCGAACGCCCAGGCCGCGCAAACGACAGTTACTCTCACGACGATCGGCCAATACGTTTTGCGACTTACGGCGGCCGATGCTCAATACACCGTTAGCGACGACGTGGTCATAAACCTGCTGCCGCCAAATCAGGCGCCAGTTGTGAATGCCGGCGATGATCAAACCGTCACCTTGCCCGCCGCCGCTAATTTACAGGGCTCAGCGAGCGACGACGGCTCGCCGCTGAATTTACTCACTGTCTCATGGTTCAAAGTTAGTGGCCCTGGCAGCGTCGCCTTTACCGATGCCAACGCACAGGCCACAACCGCGACGTTTTCGACTGCCGGCGTTTACGTATTGCGCTTGACCGCCACCGACACAGCTTTAAGTTCGAGCGATGAAGTGCAGATCACTGTAAACGCTGCGCCGGTGAATCAACCACCCACAGCGAACGCTGGAGCGGATCAGTCGATGGCATTGAACGCCAATCTGATTGCCAATGGAGGCAACGAAGAACTCCTAATCAACGATGAGATTGGTAGCTGGACTGAAGTTCAGGGAGCAAACTGGAGCAAAGGATCGGCCGCCAGCGGTACCAGCTTCCCCGCAGCGCAGCGCGGCGCCTCGTATTTCTATCCCGGCAATAGCGCGCAATCCGAACTGCGCCAGGATATCGATCTCTCATCGTATGTGGCGGGCATCGCAGCCGGCACGCAGCAGTTTGAATTCAAAACTTACCTGCGTTCGTTAGCAGAAGCCTTACCTGACACCGGTCGCGTCGTGCTGGAATATCGCGATGCTACCAATAGCGTCGTCATTGCAACGCTGGATTCGGGCGATATCACCTCAACCAGCGACTGGCACTTGACTGAAGACACGCGCATTGCACCGGCAGGAACCGGCTGGATACGCGTGCGTCTGATTGCCACTCGCAACTCGAACGCTGCTAGTGACGCAGGCAATGATGCTTTCTTCGACTCAATAAGCTTGCGGCCGGTAGGAGCTGTCGCAGTCAAACTCAGCGGTGTAATTAGTGATGACGGATTGCCTTTTGGCAGCAGTCTGGCGGCAATCTGGACGATGGTGAGTGGTCCGGCTGCGGTTGGCTTTGGAACACCGAACGCCGCCGTCTCGGGTGCTTCATTCACGACGCCCGGCACTTACGTGCTGCGCCTGACGGCGAGCGATGGCCAGACAAACACGAGCGATGACCTTACTGTAGTCGTCACTCCAGCCAATCGGCCGCCGGTAGTAAACGCTGGCGCCAACCAAACCATCACGCTGCCGGCAACTGCAAACCTGAGCGCAAACGTGACCGATGATGGCCATCCTGCGGGGAGTAGTGTGTCTATAGTTTGGAGTAAGGTCAGCGGCCCCGGTTTGGTCACGTTTACCGATTCGCATCAGGCAGCGACGACAGTAGGCTTCAGCGCGGTCGGCGTCTACCTGCTGCGTTTGACCGCGGATGACTCGGAATACGATGCGGTCGCTGACGTGACTGTCATAGTGAATCCTGAACCCACGCAAGTAAACCAGCCACCTGTAGTCAGCCCGGGAACAAACCAAACCATCTCGCTACCGGCAGACACGGTCACTCTTAACGGCGCGGTTACTGACGACGGGCTACCCGCTGGCAGCATTCTTACCGTTACCTGGACGCAAATCAGTGGGCCCGGCATCGTCACCTTTGGCAATGCGAATAGCGCAGTCACTAACGCGCAGTTCAGCGCCGCCGGCAGTTATGCCTTGCGCTTGACCGCGACGGATGGAGCATACACGGTGAGCGCCGATGTTGGCGTCATCCTCGCGCCACAGAATTTTGGACCGACGGCAAATGCCGGCCCGGATCAAACTGTCCTGTTGTCGCAGGGGGCGCAACTCGATGGCAGTGCCGGCGACGACGGCTTGCCCAACGGTAACCTGACTACGAACTGGACCAAACTAAGCGGCCCCGGCGCGGTCACGTTCCTTAATCCCAACGTGACGATCACCGGCGCGCTGTTCAACGCCACCGGAACTTACGCCCTCCGCCTGACTGCCAGCGACGGCGCGTTCAGCGCGAGCGATGACATCACGATCACCGTTATCGACGATGTGCCGCCGCCTACCGTCACTATCGACGCGCCCACGGATGGCAGCAGCGTGACGGAGCCGACGCTTGTCACCGGTTCAGTCAGCAACGGCGCCTGGGTACTTGAATACAGTCTCGGCAGCGACGACAACACAAACAACCGCAACTGGACGCGCTTTGCCGCGGGCAATGGGGCGATATCAAGCGGTCAGCTCGGCACGCTTGACCCGACGATGATGCTCAACGGTTTGTTCGATATCAGGCTGTCCACATCCGACAGCTACGGGCAAACCTCACGCACGTCGATCTCCGTAATCGTTGAGCGGAACCTGAAGGTTGGAAACTTCACGGTCTCTTTTAGTGACCTGAATATTCCCGTAGCCGGCGTGCCCATGGAAGTCACGCGCACTTATGACAGCCGCGATAAACGCGTCGGCGATTTTGGCTTCGGCTGGACGCTGGGCCTGCACAATGTTCGGCTCGAGAAGTCGGGAGCATTGGGTCTCAGGTGGTACGAAACAGTTTCGCAGGAAGTCGCTCCAAACTACTGTCTCGAAGCCACCGGCTCGCACCTGGTTACAGTCACCTTTCCCGGCGGCAAGGTGTTCAAGTTCCAGGCCGCGGTGACCCCACACTGCCAGCGCTTCGCACCGGTAACTACCGGTACGTTGACGTTTACACCATTGGCCGGAACGCACGGTACTTTGGAAGTAGTCGGGTTGGCGGATTTTCAGGTTGCAGGCAGCGTGCCCGGGCCGGTGAACCTGGTCGGTTTTGGCGGCGGCGTAGACATTTTCAATTCTGCCCTCTTCAAGTTCACTGCCGAGGATGGCACTGCGTTTGTCATCAACCAGCACTCCGGCTTGCAGAG
>JBOGOP010000029.1:0-32964 GCA_050747225.1 Pyrinomonadaceae bacterium | reverse complement strand
GGTTAGCGTTCTTACCCCGTTTCAGAAACGACGGGTAAGCAAGACATAGCCGCGCTATGGTGGAGACCGTCAGTAGAGACAGGGCGCGCTCTGATGTTATGGACTTGAAGATGCTGTGAAAGTAGTCGGACCTATCAAAGCCGAGGGCGAGAAGCGATAGAGCCAGCGCGCCTGCGATAGTGACATCCAACCATCCGACCCAGCGCTTTCGCGCCGACGGCTCATGACTCGCGGACGCGACGGCCTTCGCAGGCTCGACAACCAGCACGGCAACGAGCGAAAAGAGTATTGGTAACAGGCCCGGAAACAGTTTGAATCTGTAACCCTCAGGCAGGTTTTCGCCCATCCCATTCCAGAGTTTGTTGCGGTTCGCGACCGATAACCAGTGAATCGGCGATGCCGAGTTAGCTTTTACTTCCTCGATCCTGCGCTTGAAGCCGTAAAGTTTGGAAACGAAGTAGTAAGGCAGCATGAACGGCAGCAACGCTATAAGGGCCAGGCCAAGGGCTACTACTCCGCGAACCCAGAACTGCCGGTCGCGCCAGGCCGTGTGGCGCGTCAGTAGAATCGCACCGCACAAAGCAAAGGGGACAAGCGCAAGCGTGAACCATGAGATGCTCGTTAGACCACTCATGAAAAATGCGAAGCCCAGCCAGACTGCTCTATTTCTGCTCCGCTCGCGCACGAAAAGTACCAAGGCCTCAAACTGCAACGGTATCCACGGCGAGAAGAGATAAATCAGGTGTGACAACATGTCGAAACGAAACGGCACAAAGGCAAACACGATCCCGGTTACCCACGCCACCGCCTCGGAGCCGGTCAGCGTGCGCGCCAGCCTGAACGCGCCGTAACCGCACAAAGCGAAGCCGAAAAACATCGCCGTCGCGTGAACCGTCAGCGGACGAAAACCGAGCGCGAAAAGCGGAAAGACGAGCAACGCAAGGCCATAGCAATGTTCGCTGAAGGCAAGTGTGTAGCGGAATGGATAGAAGACGTTCGCATGAAAAAGATTGAGCGGGTCGCTGAACGTCTGGTGATAATCCCACCATAGTATCCAGGAGGCCAGGTAAGGATCCCCAGGATCTGCCACAGCGTCGCGGAGATAGTTAACGTAAGGCCAGGTCAGCGCGGCCGTAAAAAGACAGAACATCAAGAAAACAAAAACTTCAAAAACGGGACGATTAAGTCTCACACGGATCGGCGAGATTCTGTTGCGCTTTCCCGTTTCGATGTGTTTATTTTCGTCTTCAGGCTGGACAGCGAATCCGGTTTGCATTTTGTTGGACAAGTGATCAGTGTTGGACGCCTAGTCTTGTACCAGCTTTACCCGCCTAAAATCCAGTACTGAGAATTCGAAATGCGAGAATCTGCTCGCTTGCAGACGGCCGACTGGAGTTGGTCCAGGAATCCCATTGACAGCCCCAACAGTCGGGAACAGAATGCGTTGCGCATTCTCAGCTCCCTTGTTCACGTGCGACCCACCACGCGGCACACTCCACGTCAACGATTTCTCCTGCTCCACATAGCAGGCTCTATCCCGAAAGGCGTTGATCGTCCCCCGATAAACGCAAGGAGGCCTCAAATTATGAGATTCCCACTTGAACAAGCGCTTGCGAATTCATTCCTTAAACTAGTCTCGGCTTGCGGAGTTATATGCGTGGTGCTTTGCGCTGCCGCTACCTGCTTCGCGCAGTCGGAGCAACTGGAAAAAATCCCGGATCGTGGCTTCCACCCGACGGCCTCATACTCCCTGGGGAACATCGAAACGATTAACACGACAAGCGGAAATCTAATGCTCGACATCCCGCTCGCTTCGCTGCCCGCTGGGCGCGGCGGACATCCCGGTTTCCAACTCAAGCTGGGCTATAACAGCAAAATCTGGGACGGTGAGGCCGATGTGGCGCCAAACCCGAACAACCCTAACCAGAACGTGGATGTTACGTGGCTGGTGACTAGCGACCAGGGTGGCTGGAGATATAACATTCCCAAACGTTATTCCACGTTCATGGACAATCGCAACAGCCACGGCACTATTTATCCCGCAAATGATTGCCGCCACCTCGACATCTGGAAGCTGAATATGACCTTCCCCGACGGCAGCACGCGCGAGTTCCGACCCTACGGACATGACGACCACTGCGATGATGGTTACTTCAGAGTGCTGCCCGCCCCGGGCATGTCCTACTTCACAATTGACGGGACTTATTTACGCCTCGACTTCAGGCCCAGTGGGGAGTGGACCTTGTTTTTTCCAGACGGCTCACGCGTAGAAAAACAGGCTGATGGCTCACAACGCAACTATGACCGCAACGAAAACTTCGATGACACAATAGAAATAGCGAACTACAACAATACCGGCCACGCGGCGACCATGATCGTTGATCAGCTGGGGCGTTCGATGGTGATTGAGTACGGTAGCTCGGAAGATTATATCCACGCTACCGGAGTCAATGGGGCACCGATTACGACGACGGTGAAGTGGGCGATAACTCGCGTTACTAAAACCTACCGCGCGGGTAATCACTTTCAATACGACGTGAATTGGGTTGACCGTGGGGTAAGCGTTATCAGCGAAATTATTCTGCCGACAGAATTGGGCGCCAACCTCAAATACGTCTTCGGCTACAACGGCTGGCCGACAAGTGGTTTGGGGCTGGTGTCCGTCGGGTGGGGCGAACTCAGTTCGATCACTTTACCGTCGGGAGCCAGGGCGGATTATCAGTATTTCAGGGACAACCAATCCGGCACATTGATTCAAGCAGATTGGGTACTGGAGAATGCCCCGAAACGGAAAGATCTGAACTACACACTTGAATACGACGGCGTTTCAACGGCTGCCCCAACCGAAACCTGGCTGTATCATCTCGATGACGGTTTCGCTTCCATCAGCTCCCCTGACGGCGGTGTCACCAATCAATGGTTCAGTCCCAGTCCGCAAAGAGGACGTGTTTACAAAACGCAGCGGCCTGACGGCACTGTGATTGAGAGCATCTGGAAAGAGAACCGGCCGTATCAGCCCCCCGGAGTGACTATTCCTGACAACATCCGGGTCAACCCATATATCGAGACTGAGTTTACGTCCATCCCCGACGCGAATGGAGCGCTCGTTAAGGCGTCAATTAAGAGCTCCCACCGGGATAAGAACGGGAATGTGACTCAAATCAATGAGTACGATTGGGTCCCCTACAGCAGCATTCCCCGCGATTCCTTTGGAATGCCAACCGGGATACCAGCAGGCGCAACGCTCAAGCGCCAGTCGACCGCCACCTATTACTCCGCTACTCCCGATGCGGCCGACAGCACGACTGACAACCCGAATGTGTATCACCGTTCGACTGCACCCCGCCTGTTGAAGCTCTTGTTCTCTGCTGAAGCCGGGGACGGCTCGCAGGCATTTGCCCGATCAGAGTCCTTCTATGACGCGAACGGCAACCTGACGCAGCAGAAAAGTTGGGATTCAACCAAGGGCGGATACAGCAATCCTCTTAGCGGCGGAAATTCGATATCTACTTCGACTCAGTACAATCAATATGGGAGTCCGATCCTCAACACCGACGCGCGCGGTTATCAAACGCAGATGATCTATGGCCCAGTCGGCAGCTTTTCGGATCTCTATGCCACCCAGATCAAGACCGCGTTCGGAACGACCATCCAACGTACCGCAACTACCGAATACGATTTCAACTCCGGACTGGTCACACGTTCAACCGACGTCGATAACAATGTTTCAAACGAGACTGACTATGACGTCTTCGGTCGTCCAATCGAGATCCGGGTGGCCGCCAATGTACCCGCAGCTAAGGCTGTCACGCACATGGAATATTCCGATACGTTCCGCCGTGTGATTTCTCGCAGCGACCTGAATTCGGTCTCTGACGGCATGCTGGTCCGTATTAAGCATTACGACCAACTTGGACGCGTCAGGCTTACGCGTCAACTGGAAAATCCCCTCACCGAGTCTGCCACCAACGAGACGCATGGCATCAAAGTGCAGACTCGTTACAAATACTCCGGCGTCAACAACTACCAGATAACTTCTCATCCGTATCGCGAGGCTTATTCAACGCAAGCGCCGCCGGCAACAATGGATTGGACTCGATCGAAAGCCGATAATGGCGGCCTTGTGAAGGAAGTGAAAAAGTTCAGCGGCACTAATCTTCCTGATCCCTGGAGTGACAACACCAATGCAACCGGCGAAATCGTCATTACCTACGACGCAGACTCAACAACCCTAAAGGACGAAGCTAATAATCTACGGCGAAGTGTGGTCGATGGGCTGGGTCGTCTCGTGCGCGTTGATGAACCGGATAACAACAACAATCTTGACGTACTTGGCGTGCCCTTTCAATCAACCAGTTACAGCTACAACGCCCTGGATAGGCTCTTGACCGTTACGCAGGGTAACCAAACACCGCGCAGTTTTGTCTATGATTCGCTGAAACGTATGAGTTCATCGACCCACCCGGAGAGCGGCACCAGCTATTTCCAATACGACAACAACAGCAACCTGACTCAGCGAACCGACGCACGGCTCGTAGTCACCACCTACGCGTATGACGCGCTCAATCGCAACACCAGCATTACCTACAGCAACGATCCCGCGGGTACACCGGGAGTATATCGAACTTATGACCTGGCAATTAACGGTAAGGGGCGTTTGTGGTCCACCCAAACCGCGGGGAATTCTGGCAATGCTTCAATCGTCGATAGCTACGACGCGCTGGGACGACCGCAGGCTCAGCATGAAGAGTTCTCGTACCCTCTGGGTGGGTTTTATAGCCATCAAGTCGTATTCCGTCCAGCGCACGTATGATCGTGCCGGCCACGTGCGCACTCAAACCTATCCTTCCGGTCATACGGTGAACTACGTTTACGATGCGGCCGGCAGGACCAGCAACTTCGACGGTAATCTTGGCGATGGCGCCCAACGCACCTACGCCAGTGAGTTTCAGTACACTGAAAGCGGCCTGTTGCAGCAGGAGAAGTTCGGCACCGACATCCCGCTCTACCACAAGCAACGCTACAACCAGCGCGGGCAGCTTTGGGACATACGTCTGAGTACCATCCCCTTCGCCACCAACCCTGCCGACGGCGATCGCGGCGCAATCGTAAACTACTACAGCAGTAACTTTATCCAGGGCGAAACTGGAACGGACAACAACGGCAACCTGCTGCGCCAGGACATAAACGTTCCGGGCATCGGCTTTTTCCAGGACACCTTTAGTTACGATTCGCTCAATCGGCTGAAATCTGTCGCTGAAAAGCTCAACGGCGCCGGCAACGACACGTTCAAACAGGCCTACACGTTTGACCGTTGGGGCAATCGCACCATCGACCAGGGAAATACGACCGCAAACGTGCCGCATCCGCTCTACACGGTAGATCCGAGTAACAACAATCGCTTGCTGGCCCCAGCAGGTTTCGTGCATCTGTATGACGCCGCGGGTAATCAAACAAAAGACACCTATACGACTAACAATGCAGGTGGCGGCCAACGCACTTTTGACGCTGAGAACCGGACGGCGACCGCGCAACAGTTTCCGTCAGGCAAGAGTGGAACAACGTGGGCCTATTATGTTTACGATGGTGACGGGAAGCGCGTGCGACACAAGATGTATGGCGTCGAAACCTGGTCGGTGTATGGCATGGATGGCGAACTGCTGGCGGAGTATCCGCAGCAGACTGCCGCGAGCGCGCCGCAGAAAGAGTTTGGCTATCGCAGCGGACAATTGCTGGTGACTGGGCAGACGTATTCCGGAAACGCGAACGTCCAATGGCTGGTGGCCGACCAACTCAATACACCACGCATGATAGTAGACAAGACGGGCTCGCTCGCGAGTGTTAGCCGTCACGATTATCTGCCATTTGGTGAAGAGTTATTTGCCGATACCGGTGGCCGCACCATAGCACAAGGCTATACCGCCGCCGACGGTGTACGACAGAAGTTCACCTCAAACGAGCGGGACACTGAAACGGGAGTCGATTACTTCGTGGCGCGCTACTATTCGTCGGGTCAGGGACGGTTCACCAGCGTAGATCCGCTGCTGGCCAGCGGAAGAATGGGCAATCCGCAAACCTGGAATCGGTATGCCTACGTTGTCAATAGTCCGCTGACTCTTGTTGATCCCGATGGCCTTGAGCCGGAGACGATCGCGGATCTGATTAAGAGGCTAAAACAGCAAAGGGAGAATGCGCCCATTCCAGTGCCTGAGGTTCAGCTCGTCACTCAGATCGCAATGCGTCCGGTCTTTCAACTGACGACAAACAATGTGTCGGTATTCAATGGCACATTTCCCAGCAGCGGCGGAAATCCGGCTAACTTCGGCCAGCCCGCCGTAAATCCTAACGGCACGTCGGCGGTGCTGCCTTTTGGAGCTAATATCTCGGTCGACTACACGCTTACGAGCAACGGCGTTGCAGTTGAAACGGAGATATTTGAGGAAGTGGAACCTGAGGGCAGCCAGGTTGTCAGGGAAGCGGATGGCAGTTATGGCATTGAGACCCAAACAAACCTATTTCAGGGACCTGTAGTCACTAGCTCAGATAGATATGGGAATTTTCCGGACGCGCCTTTAGGAGTGAGTAACGCGGCTCCCCTAACTTCCGCCACCGTAACCCAAACCCTCTATATCATGGTAGATGGCCAAAGGCGCGACTTGGTTGTGAATTTGATAGAGGTGAACGTTAACTATCAAGTTCGAGGCAACAGTATTCAGGGCAACGGGAATGTCACGGTTAAGTATTCAAACCCTAATTTTACGAAAACCCTTGAGTTGCCACCCCCGACCAGACAGAGGAGGTAAATGATGAAAAGAGCGACACGTTCGCCCGTCGTATTCTTGATTTCTGTGCTAATGGCAATAACAGTCCAGAGCCGTGCAACATTGGACCAGGACAAGGCGTCTGTTCAAGCCCTGCCTGTTCAGGAAAGAGAAACGGCTGATAGAAAGGGAATGGATATTTACCTCTCCTATGATAGTCTGGGAAACCTCACAAAGGTCACAGTCAAATCAAATCAAAGCGACAAAAATCAAATACAGTTACTCTTGAACCGAGAGAGTGTCGTGGCAACACTTGAAGAGCTTATGCCTGAGGACAAGAGAGGAAACAAAATCAGGCAAGGTGACGGCAGCTCCTTTGGACGAGCATATGGCGAAACAATCGTTTACGAGAGGGCGCAAATCGATCTAACACTTGTTTGTAAAGAAAATTCTTGTGGTGTCACCTACGCAGAAATGAGATTGAAAGACTAGCGGCGCATTCCACGCCGCGACAAAGGCGCCAGTGCCGATCAAGGACGGTTCACCAGTGGGCAGGAGAGGTATCAACCGATGCAAAGAACTAGTTGTGTGATTGTCGTCTTCCTGATTTCTTTGATAACGACAATGGCGGGCACCGGCCGTGGTGCGCTAGCCGGTGTCCAGTGGTCTGTTCAGGTCCTTCCTGTGCAGGAGAGCAGCGGGGTTGATAGGAAAGGAATGGACATCCTCCTTTCTTATGACAGCATGGGAAACCTCACAAAGGTCACAGTCAAATCAAATCAAAAAGACGAAAATCAAATACCGTTACTCTTGAACCTGGAGAGTGTCGTGGCAACGCTCGAGGATCTTGTACCTGAAGACAAAAGGGGAAACAAGATTTCGCAACATCGCGGCACCTCCTATCCACGGCCCTATGGACGGGCCTACGGAGAAATTGTCGACTATGCGAAGGCGAAAACAAGCCTGACAATGGTCTGTGGGGAAAACACTTGTGGCGTGTCTTACGCAGAAATGAGACTGAAACCGTAGCCTCGGAAAGTTCCAATGAGATTGAACAGTGCTGCATCGAGTCATTCACTGTGGTCGTCTCATTGAGGCGTTGGCTTGTTTTGAGCCTTCCTCGAGTCCGGCTCGCCGCACTGAGCCATCAATGAAGCCAAGTCGTTCCTCAACGACATAAAGCGGCCTGCGCTTAACTTCAGCATAGATGCGACCAATGTACTCGCCGATGATTCCCAGCGTCACTAACTGCGCACCGCCGAGGAAAAGCACCGCCGTAAAGATGGAAGCCCAGCCGCGCACCCATTCGGTGGTGTACAAACGAATTACCAGCGCGTAGACAATTCCCGCTAATGAAGCCGTGATAGCACCGAAGCCTACCCAAATTGCGAGTCGCAACGGCACAAATGAAAATGAGATTACGCTGTCCACCGCGAACCGGAGCATCTTCATGAATGGATACTTGGTCTCGCCGGCGCCGCGCGGCGCGCGATCATAGATAACAGCAATCTGCTTAAACCCAATCCAACTAACCATGCCCCGCAGGAAGCGATCGCGCTCCGGCATTGCGAGCAGCGCGTCCACAACCTTCCGGTCGAGCAGCCGAAAATCGCCGACGTCGAGCGGGATTTCTATCTCTGAGAGTCTATTGATGAGCCGGTAAAAAAGCTTTGCGGTCCATAGCTTAAAGGTGGTCTCGCCCGCGCGCGTGGCGCGCAGCCCGTAAACGACCTGATAGCCATCGCGCCAGCGTTCGGTCATCTCCGGAATCACTTCCGGCGGGTCCTGCAAGTCGGCATCCATAATCACGACAGCAGCGCCGCTTGTATGCTCCAGTCCGGCGGTGACCGCGATCTGGTGCCCAAAGTTACGCGATAGCGAAACGACGCGCACGCGAGAGTCGCTTGCCTGGAGCTGGCGTAGAACATCGAGTGTCTGGTCGTGGCTCCCGTCATCCGTGTAGATGATTTCAAGGCTGGTGTCGTGCTTTCGTTCGAAGACGGCAACAAGGCGACGGTGCAGTTCCCCAAGCACGGCGTCCTCGTTGTAGCAGGGCACCACAATAGATAAGAGCATCTCTCGCCTTCCTCTGCAGCGCGGTTGTTGCGGGCGGCGCGGACTTTATCATATCTTGTTCCACCGGCGCGCCCTTCATTTCATTCGGACCAGGTTTCGGAACTTAGTTTTCGAAGAACGATGACCTGTCGGGGGCCGAGAGCCTCCGCCGTCGCGTCCGACGATCCATCTGAACCGATGTCTCCAAACGTCAGCCGCATTCTGATTGCCATCCCGGCATACAACGAGGCCGGCACGATCGCTGCCGTGGTTGAGCGGGTGCGCTCTGCATTGCCCGACCACGATCTGCTGGTAGTTAACGACGGCTCAGGTGATGCGACCGGGTCAATCCTCAAAACGCTCGGCGTGACGGTCGCGACGCATAGGTGCAACCTGGGATATGGGCGCGCCATCCAGACCGCGATCATGTACGCGCTCGAGAGCGACTACGATGCCCTCATTACTCTTGACGCCGACGGCCAACACCAACCAGAACAGGTAGAAGGATTGCTGCGCGATTTTGAAGCGGGCGGTTGTGACTTGCTTATCGGCTCACGCTACATAGCCGGGCGAGACTACCGCGACGCTCCTTTCGGCCGGCGCGTCGGGATGCGGCTTTTCTCTCTCATCGTGAAGCTGGTCGTGGGCCAGCGAGTCTACGACACGAGCTCGGGGCTGAAGGTCATGAGGCACACCGTCTTCGATCCCTTAACGCAATGGCATTTCGTAGACTTTCATGCCGAGGCCATCGTCTACCTGATGCGGCTGGGTTATCGTATCGGCGAATATCCCGTGACTGTGGCCGAGCGCGCGCAAGGACGATCAATGTACACGCTCGTCAACTATTTCAAGTACCCTCTTAAGACTTCGATGCTGGTACTGCTCGGCATCATTCAGGCGGGACTGACCCGCAGGAGGCGGCGCTCGTGACTCTGCAAGGAATCCTCCTCATCAACTTCATCGGTCTGCTGCTGATGCTGTGGGTGCTCAACCTCGTCAGACACGGACGCCTGTACGTCGGCTACGGCGTCATCTTCATCGTCGCGATCCTCGGCTCCCTGCTCCTGCTCTCGGTGCCGTGGCTGCTGACCGTGATGACGCATCTCATCGGAGCAATCTTCCCGGTCTCGGCGCTAACGCTCCTGGCGCTCTGTTTTGTCGTCCTGATGCTGCTGTATATCCTGACCCAGATTACGATTGTTTCGAACCGGCTCTCGAAGTTGGTCCAGGAACTGGCTATCGAGCACGCGCAACGCGACGCGAAACGCGCTATACCCGATCGGGACCACGTACCGAAATCTGCGCCGAATGATTGAATCTAACCCGGCAATGATGAACGTTGACAAGACGGCCATTGGTGATCCAACCACGCGCCGCGCCATCACGCGCGAGACGCAGCCAGAGCCGGCACAATCTCCCCGAACGCGCGACGATGTATGCCTCGTCTGCGATAGCTCCGGTAGCGGTCGCTTGCTCTTTCATACCTCGCGCCCGATCCTACAGTGCTCCGGTTGCGGACTGGTTTATGCCGAACCGCAAAGCCCGACGGCGCCCGGGGCATCCCCGGAAAACTACGCGAGAGACTATTCGGAGAGCTACTACCGCAACGGCACGTATGCGGATTACCTCGCCGACCGCGACGCCATTCAGCGCAACGCGCCGCGGGTGTTATCGGAGTTGGCGCAGATGGTTGGGGGACGACGGTTGCTCGATGTCGGATGCGCGACGGGTTTTTTTCTCGAAGCAGCGCGTTCGCGCGGCTGGATCGTGCAGGGGTTGGAGGTATCGGAGTATGCCTCAAACTACGCGCGTCGTGAATTGAACCTGTCAGTGGAGACGGCGTCCATCGTTTCTCCGCCGACGGGATTGTCGCAGCTTGACGTCATCACTCTTTGGGACACAATCGAACACCTCGATCGGCCGGAGGTCGCGCTCGCGAACATCCGGCGTTTGCTCGGACCTCGTGGTGTGCTCGTCTTCAGCACCGGTGATTACGGTAGTCTGCTTCGCCGCCTGACCGGCAGGCGATGGCGACTCTTTGCCGACCCCACCCACAATTTCTTTTTCGACGAGCGGGTGCTGCGACGAATGCTGGAGCGCGAAGGCTTTGAAGTGTTGCGCATCTCCCGAAGGGGCAAGCGCGTGAGCCTGTCGCTTATCCTTCATCAATCCGGACTCCCGCTGAGCGGCTGGGCGCGGAAGTGGTTGCTCGCGCGAGGCTGGAACCCTTCAATTTATGTAAATCTTCGCGACGTAATCACTGTCTTTGCCCGGCGCGATTCATCTGCGTGAGTAATCGGAAGGAGTGAAGCGGACAACGGCCAGGCAAATGCCGGCTCCGCGAATTTCTTCACTTTCCTTCCTTTCGCCTGTTCATGTTCGACTTCATGCACCCCACTCAAAGCATCGTCAGCGAACTCCGCAGCAAGCTGGAACTCAGCGACCTCTTCATCTTTCTCTACCTATTGGTTTTCATCCGCCAGTATATGTGGTTGATCCACGCCAACCGCCTGGCTTGGGCCTTTACGTTCGCGCTTGCGGCAATTGTTTGGGCCATGCATTTCCGCATCAAAGAGGCGGTTGCAGAGAAGACTCCGCAAGTGTTCTGGTTGATCGTCGCGCTGCCTCTATTGTTTATCTTCGCGATGAAATTCGCGCTTCCGGATACCTCGTTTGACGTTCTAAATCATCGGCTCATCCAGAGTGAACGAGGTTTGCGCGGCCCGCTTTTCATGCCCGGCGATTTCTTCCCCACGATCCTTCCCTTCAACCCGGCCTCTGACATGTTGACCGGGATCAGCCGTCACCTCCTCGGTTACCGCCTGGGAACTCTCATCAACTACCTGTCGCTTCTTTCTGCAGGCGTTGTAATCAACAAACTGCTGCGTCCGTTCATCGAGAGGGCGCGCTGGCGGTGTCTGGGCGTTCTGCTGACACTCTATACGGAGCACATTCTTTTCGAGATCAACAACTACATGGTTGATCTGCTGACTCTTCCCCTGCTGCTGGAAGCCACGCGCCTCGCGCTGCGCGAAGATGGAGACAGGAAACAACTGACCCGCGATCTTATCTACACAGCGCTCTATCTCGGCGCCTGTATCGCGTTCAAGCTGACGAACGTGGTGGCGGTTGTTCCGATCGCCTGTCTCTTCGCTTACCGCATTCTGCGTCAGTATTCATGGTTCGACCGCGGTGTTCTTTTGCGGGTTGTCGTGGCGTTAGTGTTGGGGGTATTACCGCTGGCGCCGCATGCAATCTACATTTTTCGGGCAACGGGAAGTCCTGTTTTCCCGCTCTACAACAAGGTTTTTGGTTCGCCTTTTTGGCCGCAAATGAATATCGCGGAGGGCAGGTTTGGGCCGGAGAGCCTTTGGCAAACGTTCGTCTGGCCCGTAGTAATGTTCTTCAGGCCCGAAAGGATCGCCGAGTTGCCGGTATATTCAGGCCGCCTCACGATTGGGTTCATCGCCGCCGTGATCTGTCTCCTGTTACCCAAAATTCATCGCCGCATTCGACTGCTCGCTTTCGCGCTTTTGTCGGGCTCGCTTCTCTGGAGCGTAAGCGTCGGCTACATCCGCTACGCGCTCTATCTGGAGTTACTGAGTGGGATACTCGTTGTCTATCTTGTCGCTTTCACACGAGGGCTGACCGCGAGGGTCGGGCGCACGCCGCGAATGATCGCGTTGTCATTGCTGTCCCTCATGATTTGCATTCTGACGGCGCAGTTCGTGGCCACAACTCGTTACGCTTACAACTATGAATGGAGCGGGAGGCCTGCCTTCTTCCTGGAACCAGGTGAGCACCGAAAGGACGCGCGCTTCGTTTTTCGCGACCGGTGCCTGATTGATTTCCTCGCCGAAAAGGACAAAGCCTTGATTGCAAAAGTTGACGTTTGGATTGTGAGCAATATCAAGATGAACGGGATTCAGGTCCTGCTGCGCAACGACGTGCCCATGATCAGTGTCAACAACCTCCAATACTTCGACATGCCACAATCAAGGGAACGATTTGCAAAGGCTTTGGATGAAGTCCGCGGGCGTAGAATGTTTTCCCTGAGTTTGATAGAAGACTTGAACGAGTCGCAGGACTTTCTCAAAAGACGTGGGCTACAGCCTGTTCAAGTGACGCCGCTCACAGTGCCGTTCTTCTCTAAACACACGTTCTTTTATATGTCGTTGATTGAAGTTACTTCGGCCTCGAAGCCACCACCGCCAAAGCGCACCAGTCCGGAGCCAGTAGCAACTGAAAGCCACTCACCGCTCAGTGATGACGCCTTTAAAGCCATCATCACGATGCCCGCACCGCTGTCGCGACTGCACGCCGGACAAAAGGAGACGATTCAGGTGGTCGTCAAAAACGCGAGCGATTATCTCTGGAGCGCGAGAGGCGAGGCGAGTGATAAATTTTTTCTGAGGGCCGGGGATATCTGGCTTGAGGCGAATGGGAAAACACTGGTCAATAACCTGGATGGGAGATCAACTGTCCCTCACGATCTTTACCCAGGTGAAGAAGCAACGTTGCCGCTTCAGATAACCGCCCCTGCAGCACCAGGCGATTCCGTCCTTGAAATCGACATGGTGCAGGAAGGCGTAGCGTGGTTCAAAGACAAAGGTTCGACTCCTCTTCGAATCAAGGTAACAGTCGAATGAAAATCAGTAATTGTTCCGTCGGTTCAGCCCTACAGTCTCGTGCGGAAGTGACAAATCTTCGGCCCTCGAATAAATTGGCAGTGCTTCTCTTGAAACGAACAAAATCACGAAGGAGAACCACAGCATGAGATCAATATACCGGGCTCACCTCTGTGCGATCGTCATCGGACTCGTGGGCGCCAGCCTGTTCGCCGGCTGCGCAACGGAAAAGCCTGCCGGCAACGCTACCACCACGGCCCCCGCGACGGACTTGCCCTACGCGACTGCACCGCTGCCCGCGAACGGCTACAAGGCGACGATCACTTTGGCCGAGCCGCCCACCAAACTCCGCCCAGGGCAGAAGGTGACCATTCAGGTCAAAGCCCGGAATGCCAGCGACGTGCCATGGAAAGTGCGCGGCGGCGGGGACGACAATAAGTTCTACATCGCAGTTGGCGACCGCTGGCTCAGTGCCGATGGGACCGTCATTACCGCTCAGGATGGCCGCTACGGCCTGAATCGTAACCTTCAGCCCGGCGAAGAAACGGAAGTGCCGCTGCTTATCACCGCTCCGAAGGATCCAGGCGAATACATTCTCGAAATCGATCTCGTTCAGGAACAGGTTGCCTGGTTCCACGATAAGGGCTCACCCACCGCACGCATTAAAATCCGCGTGGATCGGTAGACCTTCAATGAAACTTAGGATGCGCAATGGCGAATGAATTACAGGGAGGGGCAGATGATTATCAATCGCAGTCCTCAATAGAAGAAACGCGACCGAAAGGCGGCCGACTCGTCTCTTCACGCGACTGGTTGCGTCAGCTCCTTGCTCGCCTGCCGTTCGCAGAGGTTATACGCAATACAATTGGTGGACGCAGCGCGCGGGTCGCCTTTTGCACCTTCGCGCTGACGCGCATCGTCATCTTCATAATCCTAGTTTTCACCGGACAAATGAGGTATCCGCCTGACCCGTTCAGTCAGGATATTCAGGATTCATCGCTGTCGCTGAAGCACGTAGCGGTGGCGCGCATCCTTCGCCAGGAAGCGGAGGTCGCCGATGTCAATTGGTACAAGAGCATCGCCACCGGCGGTTATGAAAGGGAGGCGTTTGAAAACACCAGACATCATAACTGGGCGTTCTTTCCGCTCTTCCCGCTGCTGTGGAGAGCGGCATCATGGCTTACCGGCGAATTACTATTGACCGGGATGCTGCTTTCGAATCTCTTCTTTTTGTTCGCGCTCATCCTGCTGCATAAAACCGCGCTCGCATTCGGACTCGAAACCGCAGCCGCGGATCGCACGATCTTTTATCTTGCGATCTTTCCGGTGAGCTATTTCTTCGCATTGCCGTTGACTGAGTCGTTATTTCTGCTGTTGACCACGGGCAGTCTCCTTTCAGCGAAACGCGAGCGTTGGTGGCTGGCTGGCCTGCTCGGCGCCTTAGCGTCAGCCACACGATCAACTGGCGTCCTGCTGCTGCCTGCGCTTGCAGTGCTCTACTGGCAAACCTATCGTCATTTTTGGCCACCACGCAAAAGTATTTTGGCCCTCGCTCTGATTCCGGCGGGTCTGGTTTCGTTTATGATCTATCTCCACACGATCACCGGCAACGCGCTCGCGTTCAAAGATGCTCTGTCAACCTGGGGCCGCACTACGGGATTTTTCCTTACGCCGCTGCTGGCTTACCTGCGCCGGCCGTGGGTGATTGTTGAACCGTGGAACCCGAACTTTCTGAACTTTGGGGCCGCCACAATCACCATCATCTGCGGGGTGGTTTTACTTCGACGGCGAGCTTATGCCCTAGCTTGTTACTCGCTTCTAGCGGCGTTCGTCGCGCTCTCTTCAGTGCTGCTACAATCGCAGGCGCGCTATGCAATGGTCGTTTTTCCGACGTTCATGGTCCTGGCAACCTGGGGACAAAGCGAGCGCGTCGACACGCTGATCCGCACGGTTTCGCTGGTGCTATTAAGTTTGATGACTGCGCTTTTCGCTGCACATTTCTCAATAGCGCTATCGTGAAGAGCGCTAGACGGAAGTCAGGAGACGTAGTCAGTAGCTTGGAAAGCGAAGCAGGTCACTTACATCGTAGTCCTGACTCTTAACTTCCGTCTGTTGTTTACTGTTTACTGTCTACTGCTTTTATGCATCTCGCTTACTTCAGTCCATTGAATCCACAGCCTTCCGGGATTTCAGACTACAGCGAAGAGCTTTTGCCTGCACTTGCGGCCGGGGCCGAGATAACGCTGTTCGTCGACGGGTTCGCACCGTCTAACCCAGACATCCGGTCGCGGTTTACCTGTCAGGACTATCGCCGCGATCCTTCGTCGCTGAACACCCTCCGCAATTTCGATGCGATCATCTATCACATGGGTAACGACCATCGCTATCACGCGGGTATGCTCGACGTGCTGCGCAAATACCCGGGCATAGTCGTCTTCCATGATTTCGCGTTGCAGGATTTTTTCCTCGGCCTGGCCCAGTCGCGCGGCCGAGTTGAGATTTATTTGGAAGAGGTCATGGCCTGCTACGGCAAGCGCGCTGCCCGCGCAGCAGCCGAAGCGTTGGAACGCGGCAGCACTCCGCCACAGCTTGGCCAACCAATAGATTTTCCACTCAATTGTCGTTTGGCCCGCAGCGCGGAAGGCATCATCGTTCATTCGGCTTGGAGTCGAGCGCGTTTCGCGGCTTTGGCACCCAGTCTTCCGGTCGCGCAGATCAACATGCCGGTCAAACTGGCGTTGGATTCAAAGCCGGACAATGCGGCGGGGACAGGCGGCGAGGTGTTACAAATCGCCAACTTCGGACTGATTACGCCAGGCAAAGGGATCGAAAGAGCTTTACGCGCGCTCGCAACGCTTAAGGCTGATCATCGTTTCCATTACACACTGGTTGGCGAGCCGAATTCGTTCTTCGATGTACGTTCGCTGGTGCGGCAGTACGACTTGGAAGACCGCGTTACCATCACCGGACACGTGCAGCTGGAAGAGTTTGAGCGGCGTATTGCTGCCACCGACATCGCACTGAACCTGCGCGACCGCACCGTCGGCGAAACTTCGGCGAGCCTCTGCCGCATCATGGCCGCCGGGGTTCCTTCAATAGTCTTTAACGTCGGCGCCTTTTCGGAATTACCAAACGACGCTGTCGTTAAAATTGATCATGACCAGCATACGGATGCGATGCTCCAGGCATTTCTGCGCCGGCTCATCGAGGATGCGAGGTTACGTAGTCGCATCGGCGCGAACGCACGTCGCTACATAGCCGCGAACCACGACCTCAAAGCCGGCGCCGAGAAATATCTCGCGTTTATTCGTGAGGTGATCGAACGGCGGCCGCGCAAACACTTCCTACAAAACGTTGCTGATGAAATCTCTTCGTTGGGCGTACGCGCGCAGGATGAGGCGCTTCTGAGAAGCGTCGCGAAGGAAGTCGCCGTGATTGCGCCAACTGTATTTGACCGAACGGTGAGCGGACTCGAGTCACACCGGCGAGATAACGATGGTAACGGTGCCGGGACAAGTTCGAACGCTGTGGTCAACGGGCCAGGCAGACTGCCAAAACTTGAAGGCATAGATTACAAGGATGCTGCGCTCAATTATCCGCTAATGCTTGACGCGGAACGCAGCCACTACCTAAGGACCAAGCCTTTTTATAACCTTGCCAATAAACCTGATAAGCATCCGGGCGATGGCATGGACGCGGAAACGCAGCGTCACTTCAGCGACTTTGCAAACATGGCGGCCGCCCTCGCGTTACCTCCCGGGGCGAAGATTCTCGACGTAGGCTGCGGCTCCGGTTGGCTGAGCGAGTACTTTGCGCGTCTCGGCTATGAAGTAACTGGAATTGATATCAGTGACGCGCTCGTGCAGATGGCTCGCGAACGAGTCGTGCGCGTTCCTTATGACGTGGATCACGAAACGCCGCTACGCTGCCGTTTTCAAACCCTGGACATCGAGACAGAGGCGCTACCGGAAAATTTCGACGCAGTAATCTGTTACGACTCGCTGCATCATTTCGAAGATGAACGAAAAGTTTTTCGCCACCTGGCGACTATGCTGGACGTGGGCGGGCTTCTGTTCATTCTTGAAGGTCACAAGCCGTCGGCTGGTTCGGCCACGGAAGATGAACTGCGGGACGTGATGCGCCGGTATGGGACGCTGGAGTCGCCTTTTAGCGGAGATTATTTGCGTGCGTTGCTCGATGAGCACGGCCTGGCAGTGGTGGGTGACTACGTTAGCGTCAACGGTCTGTTCGAACGTGAAATGATAGAAGACAATTGCCTGCCATTGCGTTCACTCGCAACTGACTACCACTATCTGACCTGCATCAAGGTTGGCGAGGGGCGGGCGCGCAGTGTGCCCGACAGCCGAAAACCCCGTGTGCTGAGCGCCGAGTTTACTTTGAGTGGCCCGCCGCCGCCGCGCGTCGCCGCTGGATCTACATTTAACTTTGCCTTAACGATTAGAAATGCCGGCGACACCCTCTGGCTCAGCGGGCAAACCGTGCGGGCCGGCGTGGTAACACCGGCTATCAGGATAATCACACAGACAGGAGAAATTGTGACTGAACTCCACGGGCAGCCAATGCTACCGCGTTCGGTTGCTCCCGGGCAGATACTTGCTCTGAATTTCAAACTCGCTGCGCCCGCTGAACCTGGTTCTTATCTGGTTAAGGTCGACCTAGTTGACCAGCACGTTTGCTGGTTTGAAGAACGTGGATCGCGCCCGCTCGTGTTCAGCATTAAGGTGACCACTGAACCATGACGCGCGAAGAAATCCAATCGGAGCTAAAGCGACTTGAGCCGTGGTTCCACCGCATAGATCTGGGAAACGGCCTGTTCACCAAAACTGAAAGTGTGATGGGCGAGCCCATCGATCACCCGCTTGGCCCTTGGCAGACGATTCAAAAACTGCTGCCCCTAGACCTGAGCGGTAAGACGCTCCTTGATGTCGGCTGCAACGCGGGCTTCTACACTTTTGAGGCGAAGCGCCGGGGAGCCTTGCGCGTGCTGGGTGTTGATGGCCAGCGCCAGCACGTGCGGCAGGGATTGTTTGTAAGGAAGGTGCTCGATCTCGACGTGGAGTTTCGCCGTCTGAATGTTTACGAGTTGAACTCACGCAGTGTTGGCCAATTCGATATTACGCTGGCGCTCGGCCTCCTCTACCACCTGAAACATCCGATTCTGGCTTTGGAAAATCTCTATCAGGTTACGAAGGACCTTTTGATAATCGAGACCGCGATCATGCCAGTCCGGCAAACGCCCAAGTCGTTTGCGCATTCATTTGGCTCAGCGAAGGCGGTGCTGCACCCGATTGCTTACGTCGAAAATCCTCCTGAGGCGAAAGAACAGGTGTTCAACTGGTTTCTGCCGGGCGCCGACGCGCTGATAGCACTGTTGCGAAATGCCGGCTTTGCTGAAGTTGACCTGGTGGAGGTCAAAGACGATCGAGCGGTGGTTGTGTGTCGCAAAGCGAAAGGTAAGGAGACGGAAACCGACGCGCTTAAACACTTCGTCGCTCGCGTGAATTTTATTGACGGACCGCAAACCTGTGCCGCGTCCTCTGAACTTCGCTTCCACCTCAGTGTTGAGAATATTGGACTGGCGCATTGGCCTGCTGCCGGCGAGGCCCCGGGCGAAAAGGGCGCAGTCACTCTTGGGTCACATCTATTACGAGATAATGAAGAGGAATTGGACTGGGACTACGGCCGCGCGCGCCTTCCTCGAGATCTCGGACCTGGCGAGACTGCCAACCTTGAATTGCAAGTCCGTGCACCGGGAACACCGGGCAGGTATATCGTGGAATTCGACATGGTCGCCGAACACGTTACCTGGTTTGAAGATCACGGCTCGGGCACGCTGCGCCACGAGCTGGTGGTCGAATAGTTAGTCGCGCACGGCAACGATCGTTGATCTTTCCTCAAGCCTGTCCCCATACATGTAGTAATACTTCGCGTGACTTACCTTCGCGATCCTGAATCCGAGCATGCTAAACACCTCGCGATAGACGCCGAGTGAATAGGTCCACCAGGTGAAGTCAGCTTCGGGATTGCTGGCAAGTGACTCAAACCTTGCGATGCGTTCGTCAGTCTGTAGCAACGGCGAAACCACAACAATCGTCTCTTTAGTCAAACGCGCGATTGAGGCCAGGGCTGATATCTGGTCGCTCAAGTGCTCCAGCACTGAACCAACAATTGCTATATCAAACTGGCCGAGTTCTTTCGGAAGATCATAGACGTTGCCGTAGTAGACCTCAGCCCTCGAATCGAGTAGCCGATGACAAAGCCAGTAGGCATTTTTCCACTGCTCGATTTCAGCGCCATACTGTTCCGCCCAACGATCAGGATCGCTGTAGTAAAGTTTGTCTTTGAAAGGAAGGAACGCCTGCTGTCGCGCATCGCTCATGTCAAACGACAGTACGCGCGATGCTCCTCGCTTTTCAGCCTCGAAACTCAGGAAGCCAGTCGCCGCGCCTACGTCCAACACTGACTTGCCGGCCACTTCGACGCCGCCAACGTAATCATCAAAGCGCCCCCGCAGATCCCAATGGGCCGGAACGAAGCCAACTCCCGGGAGTTCCATCGCGTGATAGAAGAAACAGTCTTCCAGCCGGTCAACGAAACGTGGCGGCTCGAGTAGCGGTTCTCGCTTTATATCGTCGTTCAGATTCATTTCTTAGGCGCGCTCGAATGTCTGTCGCCCGTTTCACGGGCTCTAAAGATTCTTGTTGGCGCTGTGACCCAGGGTTCCGCTGCGCTACACCCTGCGCTTTATGCTGCCGCCTGCTACCGCAGGCTGGTTGAATATTGAACCCATGGACCACAAAACCAACCCCGCAAGCGTCAGCAAAGAAATCACCAATCCCACCAGCACCGACTTCGGTCGGTAGACAAACTCCACCAGGTGTTTTCCTGCGGGAACGGCGGCGCCCCGTAGATTGTAGTTTGCGCGAATCACTTCAACTGGTTTTCCGTCAACATGAGCGCGCCAGCCCGGATAGTGGTTCTCGCTCAACACCAAAATCGTTGGCGCCGAAGATTCAGTTTTTACTTCAATCCGATTCGGTTCGTCCCGCACTACCTCCGCACTACCAGGGATCAGTATCGCTCCAAAGTTGCTCCCCGTGGGCGCTTCGACAAGCACAGTCTGAAGGGGTTTCCAGGGCTGCCCGCTGGGAAGTTTGCCGGTGCGAATAACAGCCAGTTCCTCCTGCTCATTCAACACTACCTCGCTATCAGCGAGCCACGCGCGCGGCAACATGCGCGCGTTTTCAAAGATCGCGACCTTCCCAATTTCCGTAAGACGCTGCCAACGCGGCGTTGTCGAGCTGTCTCGTTCAGGCACTCGGACTGGCGGCTTAGTCTCTGCTGCAGACTCTTTCCTTACCCACTCGCGACGTACGGGAAAGGCGCGCTCGCCATCAGCCAGGGCGATGCGCGTTACGCTCAACGTTAAATCCGGAGCGCCCGGTACCCGCTCCACCGTTACTTCGCCGCCGGTAATGATAGCGTTAGCTGGGAATACAAAACTGGAGACATACGTGTGCGCTTCATACTTCGCTTGCGCGTCTTCGACCGCGTAGCTCGTCGCTACCGTCGCCCGTTTATGCTTAATGCGTTTCCGTATGTCGGGACGATCATAAGCCCACTCTGAAGTGTCCTCACCAGCCAGGATTTCGAAGGTGAAAGTTGTCCCATCTTTTGCGTGCAAACGAATGTGGCCGACGACGGTTCGATCCGGAATAGTTTCTGACCAGGCAAGGTTCGTCAGCAACGATATGCGCTCCGCCTCGATGGGCGGTACCTTAAAAGAGAGGCGTTCTCCCGCAACGATGCCAGGTAGGTTCAAATTATCTTCTGCGAATTTCTGTCCTCCGTAGGCTTGTGTCGCCGGCGAAAACTGCGCTGCTTCTGACGGTTTGGCAGTTGCCGCTGCCGGCGCCATCGATCGCGTCAACAAGTAACGAACGTTTAGCAAATCAAGCTCACGACTCTCGTTGCCAAGCGTGCGCTCCGGGTCAGTCAGTTCGCCCCACACTTTCATGTCTCCGGCGAGTCGACTGTAGCGCGCCAGCCCAAAACCATCGTAGCCGGCAGCGTTTTCGACGCCATACATCATGTAAATGTCGGGCTGAAGGGTCGGCACCCAGCCATCGCCAGGCGTTAACGACGCCGCCGGTCTATCGGGATCGAAAGGTCGTTCGTGGGTCAAGATCCGGTAAGGCTGCATGTCCTTAACCAGGATTTGTGGCGCCGCTTGCGGGCGAATGGATTCAACTATTGCCGGCTTGTTCCACAACTCAAAGTCGGAACTCGGACTCCCCACGCGCCAGCCGCTCGATTGTCCCCAAAGATTTAAGTCGACACATAGAACGATTAGCAGCAGAAGCAAGCTGGCGCAGCGCTGACGCCGCGCGAATTTCCAGAGCGCCCAGGCGCTGAGAGCAGCAATCAGCGGCGGCAGAAATAATTCCGGCGCGCGCAGAATAGACACCGGTCCGGTACGGCCAAGTTGAAAATTTGACGGGCGACCTAGTGTTACTGCAAGACAGGCCAGGACAAACACAGTTACGCCGCTGAGCAGCACCCATCGCAAAGTTTTCGCGCGGTCTTGCGCATTCGTAATCGCCGTCAAACCGCGACCGGCGAGAACCGCTAGTCCAAATTCAACTTCCATCAGGTGGCGCGCAGGCACGCGGAAAAGATTCAGGACCGGTACCGCATAAATCAGTTTGTAAAAACCAAAAGGCACAAAGCGACCGAGCGCGAGGATGACACCCGCTAACACAACAACGCCCCAGAATATGGTTCGCGCATCACGCTTCAATGCGAAAGCCAGCAACGCGAGCGCGATCGTCGCCAGTCCAACATACCCGACATACTCGCCGTAATACGCAGGCCCAAGGTACGGAGCACGAAACAGATGGCCGTCGCCGCCGCCCATGACATAAGGCGCGAAGAAGGTCCAGAGAAAGCGGGGCGGCATGCTGAACGACGTGAAAAAGTCGTACGTTGCGTCAGCTCGCAAGCTATTCCTTAGTAGTTCTACCGTCGGCAGAATTTGCACCGCCGCCAGTGCTAACCCGGCGCCAACCAATATCAGTGACCAAAGGTAGGCCGTTCGCGTGGACGAATGACTACGCCGCCACATCATGACGGCATAGGCGGCTGCGACGAGGAGCGCGTACGCGAGTGTTTGCTGATGTCCGGCGAAAACCTGGATCGCTAGCAGCACAGCCAGGACCAAGCCGTGCCTTCGTCGACCGCTTTCGCCGTAGCCGTCAATGGCCCACAGTAGCCACGGCAAAAGGGCCGCCGTATGCACTATGTTTGTATGACCGATCTGCCCTATAAGAAAGCCGCTCCACTGCCATACAAGACTCGTCAGCGCTGCGCCTGTCAGGTTCGACCCACTGCGCCGCGCGTAAAGAAAGGCGCCGAGCGCGGCTAACGCATAGGTCGAGAGCATCATGAGATTCGTCGCGACAGGCGCGCTGAAAATGAGGTAAAACCAGTTGAGTGGAAACAGCACGCCTGCCTGTGCCGCGCCAAACAGCGGCATGCCGCTGAAAATGTAGGGGTTCCAAAGCGGCACGTAACCGGAGTGGATCAGGTTAGCCACGACGACACGAATGGGAATGTTAAAGATTACGCCGTCGTCTGGAGAGATAATCAGTTTTCCGCGTGTGGCCGGGAAAAAATAGATGAGCGGCAGCAGTGAGACCACTATCGCAGTCGCACAACTCGGCGTTATTTTAGAATGAAGACTAAATGGAAGACGCATTGAAGCAGAAACCGGAAGTGCCCATCGCGATCAACCAAACGATCGTGAGCGCCTTCACTAGTGTCAGAAGGCTGGTGGCCCTCCGCAAAGCGGAGGCAATTTGCGGAGCATTATTGCTCTTGATGGCGGTTAACCTCTTCGCGTCAATTTCGCGCAAGAGCATCACTAACGATGAAATCGTTCACATTCCGGCCGGATACTATCATCTAGTCGCGGGAGAGTTCCAACTCAACAACGAACACCCACCACTTGTAAAAATGTGGGCCGCGTTGCCGCTGCTCATTGTGCAACCCGACGAACCACCGGCGCCAAAAACCGCGGATGAAAATTTCATGGAACGCACCTGGGGTTTCCATGAGCGCTTCTGGCAGGCCAACCAGTCTCGTTTTCAGAGCGTTACCTTCTGGCCGCGCCTGATGATGATTCCAATCACGCTCGCGCTGGGCGCGCTGATCTTTGCTTTCGCCCGGAAGCTTTTCGGGGAAACGGCGGCGTTGATGGCAGTAGGACTTTATGTGTTGGAGCCGACCGTGCTGGCGCATGGGCGCATCGTGCACACGGACGTGCCGGCGGCGCTCGCGTATCTGCTGTTTTTCTTTACGCTGTACAGATATTCAGCATCGTTGAGACTAAAAGACGCGGTGGATACTGAGGCCGCGAATATTGGGACCGTGGGCGTCTCGCCCGCCCCAGATTCGGATAAATCCAGCACCGACAATGTGGCATTCAAAGAGAGCGGGCGAGACGCCCGCGGTCCCAGTAAGAAATGGGCCCTAGTGCTTGGACTCGCCTCTGGGGTCGCGCTGCTTACCAAGTTTTCAATGCTGATAGTGGTGCCGGTGCTTACGGTTTATTTCCTTGTACTTCTATTTGTTAACTGGCGGGATCGGAAGCAACGTTCGCAGATCCTGCTTCATGGCGGCCTCATAACTGCCGTCGTCCTTTTCCTGGTCAATGCGGCTTACTATTTTCAGCGCCCAGCGCTGGAAGCATCCGATGTCCGTTGGGTGGAAATGAGGTCGCCGGCGCTGTTGGGTTTTGTCACGACCTTCGTGCGCGTCGTGTCGAAAATTGTGCCAACTTACTACCTCTTCGGTGTTTACAACATCGAGTTGCACAACCATTTCGGTCACGCTACCTCGTTGCTGGGCCAGTACAACGATCTTGGCTGGTGGTATTACTTCCCGGTCGCGTTTGCGCTCAAGACGACGCTTCCCTTTTTGTTGCTGGCGATTGTCGCGCTTGGCTGGGCAGCATGGAGATTGTTGAAACGCGACTGGCGATTTCTCTGGCTCCTCGTTCCCGTTGGCATCTACCTGGCAATCTCGCTAACGAGCCACATCAATATCGGTATCCGGCATTTTCTGCCAGTTTATCCGTTTCTTTTCATTGCCGGCGGCGCGTTACTCTCCCAGTGGCTACAGGCACGAAGAAAGTTTGGCATCGCTGTATTGATAGTTTTGTTTGGTTGGATGGGCTGGGAGGCGGTGCGCAGTTTTCCAAACTATACGCCTTACATGAATCAACTCGCGTCGAGTCATCCTCATTGGTACTACCTGTCCGATTCAAATGTGGAATGGGGTGACGACGTGGGCGAGCTGGCAGATTACCTGAAAGCGCGCGGCGAAACGAAAGTGAGGGCAGCACTCGCTGCGGGCTGGAGCACATTGGGACGTTATGGCGTCGACTATTTGGATATGGTTTCGCTGCCGCCAGACAAAACTCCGGAGACACGCTACGTAGCCATCGGCGCCAGTTTTCTTAACGGCTCAGTCATACCGGGTGACGAAAATGTCGTAGGCAGGCGATCTTTTGAGAGGACGAACTTGTTTGCACGTTATCGCAACCGGCAACCGGAAGCAGTGTTTGGCAATTCGATTTATCTCTTCCGTGAGCATGAGTAATAGGTAAGAAAGAGCGGGGGTAAACCCACCTTCCCGACCATGAGTTTTGCGAGGTCGACTGCTAAAGTTTCGTTCGCATGCCTTTCGAGGTCAGCCTTACTATTCAAGTGAGTGCAGCTCAAGGTGAGGAAGGCGGGCTTGCCCCCGCTGCTGCTTGAAATCTGCGCAAGGCTTCTTGATAAACATTCCAGGTTGACCGCGCAGTTTTCTCCCAGGAAAACTCTGCCGCCCGGCGCTGTCCGGCCGCGGACAATCCACGACGCAGACTTTCGTTATCCAACACTTCAAGAATCTTCCGCGTTAGTTCACTTACGTTTTTAGGATCAAAGAGTAAGGCTGCGGCGCCGGTCGTTTCCTCAAGCGCCGGAATGCGACTCGCGATAACTGGGGCCCCGCAGGCCATCGCTTCCAGCGGCGGAAGTCCAAAGCCTTCGTGTACCGATGGGTACACAAAGGCGCGGCAGGATGAGTAGAGCGCTTGCAGATCGTCGTCGTGAAGATAGTCCGTGAGAACGATACGATTTCGCACTGGCGATTTCTGAAGTGCTTCAAAGAACGGTCCGCTCAACCAACCACGTCCACCGGCAATGACAAGCTGAGTGTTGTTTTGAGGTCTTTCGCTTGCCAACTCCGCAAAAGCGCTTACCAGCACCGACAAATTCTTGCGCGGCTCGAGTGTCCCCACCGTAAGCAGGAAGTCGTCTCCAATTCCGAGGCGGCTACGCACATCCGCGGTACCGGCAACGTCAAGCGGCTTAAAACAAGCCCGCGCGGCTTCTGGTACAGCAAAGACCTTGTCCGGTCTTGCTTTCAGAACCTCGCACACGTCGCGACGCGCGCTTTCGGTGGGCGTGATGATCGCATTGGCGATCCGCGACATAAGAGGCAGGCGCCGCCGAGCGCGCCCTACACTCCGCTTTTCGTGAGTTTCAGAATGAAGGAGCTGCGAGAGATCGTGAACCGTGAGCACAGTCGCGCAGCGCCGCCATAAAGGAACGTCGTAGTTGGTGCCATGAAATAGCTCGAGCTTGCTGCGTCGGATGTATCGAGGCAGGCCCGTCGACCACCAGCGTGCTCCTAACGGCCCGACTCGAACACGATTGAATCTCAAATTAGCGGGAACGTTCCCCGAGTTGTGTTGTTCAAATGCCACGCTCGGGTACGTCGAAGGGTAAACAATCTCGAATTGACTAGAGGGCTCGATAACCGCCAGCGCGCGGGCCAGCTCACAGGTATAGTGCCCAACGCCGGTTTTGGCCGCCGTGAGCGGCAGACCGTCAAGTCCAATGTGCATTTCCAGTGTTTCGCTCGCCTTTCGAGCAACCCGCAGGCTGCTTTGTACCTCTCAGCCGCCAGGGATACAGTAAAATTGGAGACTCGATTGACGCCGCTCGGCGCCAAGAGTTAAACTTTACCCCTTGTCGGTGCGTCTAAACATTCGGATTTAGACGGCCCCTCATTTCGAGGTCATTCCTCAGAAGCGTAATGTTATCAGGAGCAATCAGATGAAATTTGCCTTAGCTTTACTAATCACTGGCTTCGCGGCCCTGACGGTCTGGGGACAAGCACCGACATTGCACATAGTAACTGAGATTCCCAATCTCCCGTCCGAACTTTACTACGGCAACATCAAAGTAAAGCCGCTTCGTCTGCGACCCGGTACGAACACGCCAATCACCATCAACGACTCCGATTTCTTCGTCAACCAGCAGTACACCGACTTCCTCAGCCGTTTCCCGGATCCGAGTGGTTTCGACTTTTGGGTAAACCAGATTACGAGCTGCGGCGGCAATCAGGTCTGCATCGATGGCCAGCGCGACAATACCTCAGGGGCCTTCTTTCTCTCTATCGAATTTCAGGAGACCGGCTATCTGGTTGAGCGCATGTACAAAGTTGCCTACGGCGACGCCACCGGCACTTCAACAATTGGCGGCACGCATCAACTCCAGGTGCCAATCGTTCGCAGAAGCGAGTTTCTACCGGACTCCCTGCTGATTTCAAATGGAGTGATCATCGGACAGCCTGGTGCGGAGGCGCTTTTGGAAGCAAACAAAGTGGCCTTCTCCAATACTTTCGTGGCGCGCGCTTCCTTCATTACTGCCTATCCAACTTCGTTGACGCCGACGGATTTTGTCAATCAGCTTTTCACAAAGGCTGGAGTTACGCCGACGGCTCAGCAACTTCTGGATGCAATCAATGAGTTTGGCGGTGCGGGGAATACCGCGGATACGGCGGCTCGCGGAAGGGCTGTGCGCCGCGTCGCGGAGAATCCCATCTTGAATAACGCAGAGAAAAACAAGGCCTTTGTGCTAATGCAATACCTCGGCTATCTGCGACGAGATCCAAACGCTGGCCAGGACGTTGACTACTCAGGTTATGAATTCTGGCTGCAGAAACTGAACAACCACGGCGGCGACTTTCACGCTGCGCAGATGGTTAGATCGTTCATCGTTTCGGGTGAGTATCTCAACCGTTTCTAAGTAGGACAGGCATTCTGCCTGTCTCTGCTTAAACAATAGGACGGACAGACAGGAATGTCTGTCCTACAAAAAAGGCCGGGCTCGTTCTGAGTCCGGCCTTTTCGCTTTTACACGCGCGCGTGGCAGAGGCTTCACGGTCCAAATCTTTGTCCATACTCACCCGTTTCTAAGTAGGACAGGCATTCCTGCCTGTCTCTGTTTAAACAAGACGACGGACAGACAGGAATGTCTGTCCTACAAAAAAGGCCGGGCTCAGTTCTGAGTCCGGCCTTTCATGTTTTGCGCTGGCGTAGCAGAGGCTTCACGGTCCGAATCTTTGTCCATACTCACCCGAAATGATGAAGGCCTTCACCATGTCTGCATCGACGAAGTTGCCATTGAACTCATTCAATTTCACCAACCAGAAATTGTACCCGGCGTCGTTCAGCATTAACTCGGGCGGATCGTTAGGATTGCGTCTGAGGTAACCAAAGTATTGCATCAACACAAACGCCCGGTTGAATTGCCGATTGTGAAAGAGCCCTTTCTCTGACACTGCGCGCAACACCTGTGCACGCAGCGCAGGTGAGGAGGGATTCGCTGACAAAATGCCCACGAGGTCGATGCGGTCTGCCGGAGTGAGCACGCCGCCTGACACCGTCGCGTACGGGTCATAGGTGTTTGCGTTGAGCTTTTCAACAAACTGCTCCGCCGGCATTGAGGTTGGAAAGGCAGCCGCGTTCCGGAACTTGGGTCGCCGCACAAAGTCCAGGAAGAACTTCTGCTTGTTAGCCTCCAACTGCGCGTCAGCGCCCGGCTGGCCTATCACTACACCGCGCCCAATCTCCTGAAGGTCCGGCAAAAAGTCTTTCAGTTTCAAAAACTCGTGCGAATTAAACGCTGCCTGATTTGCTTTGTAGACCAGGTAGCCGGTTTGCTGGAATTCGATCGAAAGGAAGAAGGCCGCACTCACGTTGGTCTTGCGAAGCTCGCGACACGCGGCGGTCGTACACTCGTCGATCTGGTTTTTCCAGAACGCCAGCCCCGATGGATCTGCCTCGCGGTTGAAAAAGTCGACGTAATGCTGCCGCACAAAGAAGTCTGAATTGAAGCTGGCCTCCTTAACCGGGTTCAAACCGTCAACCGCTTCGTTGCTGTTAAGAGTGACGACGACCGCGGTCGTCGAGCCGAGTGTGCAGCCTGCCGGATTGCTGAGTGTTACGTTAAAGGTCTCAGCCACCTCTCCAAACCGGTCATCGACGATGAAAACAGTGATCGTTTTCGAAGTTTCATTGGCGGCAAAATGCAGGGTGCCCCGAACCGCCAGATAGTCTGAGCGTTCGCTGGCCGTCCCATCCGAACTAACGTAGTCGATACTTGCTTCCGCCGTAGTCGTGCCAGTGCGTGTTACAACCAGGTCGACTTTCGTCGTGGCGTCGAGCGTTTCGGTGACACTTGCAGTACCGGAATTGAATTGAACGGTGTTCGGCGGAATGACTGGGGCGATGAACAACGCCAAACCAGTCACACTCGCAAATCCGGTAGCGCCAACTAACGTGCTCGATCCGGTGGCCTTGTTGATTCGATAGAGATTGCCGGTATTACCAGTACTCCCGCCATAAAGGTTGCCATCGGGACCAAACTCCAGACTGCCGCCGTTGAATCCGACTGAGCCAATAACAGTCGCCACTCCGGTCATTAGGTTTACAGTAACCAGATTGGAGGATCCACCACCACCGGCTCCACCGGTTAGCCCATACATGGTCGCGTTTGGTTCATCGTAAGCTAGACCAGAGAGTGGATTCATAATACCGGTGGGTCCGATTGTTGTTGTCAAACCGGTGGCCGGATCGAGAATCCGCAGGTCGGAAGCCCCGCCTCCACTCGTGATCCGGGCGCCGTAAAGCGACGACCCCACCCATTCTAATCCAGTGAATGACCCGCCATTTGCGAGCGGAAGAGCCAGCGCCTCGCCAGTGCTGATATCAAATTCCTGTCCTGCAAACGCACCGTCGGGAAACTGTGTGAACGCACGTCGAGTGTCATTATTAAACTCGATTTCGGTGCTGCCCGAACTGGGGAGACTACCGACCAACGTGCCGGCGCCGGTGCTCAGGTTAACTGTGAATAGCTGCCCGTTCCTGGAGGCCCCGTACACTTGAGTAATGATTGGCCCGGGCGTGGGCGTCGGCGTCGGCGTAGGTAGCGGCCCGCTTGAGGAAGTAATCGAATCGAACTCAATTTGTCCTGGTCCGGTAAAGAATTCTGGAATAACTTCGAGAAAATAAAGGCGAACTGTTTGCCCAGCGAAAGCCGAAAGATCATGGCCGTGGGTTAACCAACCGGTATCGTGATAGAAATCCTCGACGCCGGTCGAGAACGAGTAGAGCGTTGCTATGATCCCGTTCGTCGCTGGATCGCGAAGTTGGACCTGATAGGTTCTTGGTTGTGTCTGGCCGCAGCAGAAATTCCATTGCGCGCGATCCCTCCAGGAAAGCGTGAGTGATACTCCGCTCGGAATCGAGATGTCCTGATACATCCGAAACTCCATCGGGCCGTCGCCATCAAAACCATTCCACGCGTCATAAGTACCGTGCTGTGGTGACGTCGCCAGAATCTCGTAGCCGAGAAAGCCGCCGAATCCTGTTGGTGTTACTGACCATGGCTGAAAGGGTGTGCCCGAGGTGCTGCCTGTTGCGACTGTAGAAACGTTCCATCCCGAAAAATCGCCGGTCTCAAAACTTCCATTAATGATTAGTTGGTGACCGAGTTGGATCGTGAAACTCCACGCTTGCGACGCCTGGTAACCACCGGAGTAGTTGATCGTCAAGGTAAAGTTCACCTCGGGATCCTGCGAGATGGTGGGAGCCAGGGAAAAAGCAAAAGGCGTGGTATTAAAGGCACTCCCATTGGAAGCGGCAATGTTGGGATATGCGGAAACGCCATTCACGATGGTTACGCCGGCGGTCGAAGTCGTCAGGGTTGCGGACGCTGAAGTCGCGTCCAGCAGCCCGGCGTTGTTCAAAGTAACTCTAAGCGTGCCGCTCTCGCCGGGATCGATGAAGCTGTCGCCATTGCAGCAAGTCTCAGTCTTCCCGACGGTTGATAGATCGAGGAACGCCTTACCCACCACCGGCGGTCCAAGGGACTGTAATGCCGGGTAAGGCATAACGATGCCGGCGCCGGAATCGCGATCAGTTCCTGGACCCTCAATGTCGATTGCTGTACTGGTGAGCGTGGCTTTGATCTGGGCTGGCGTCAGCGCAGGGCTGGCGGATTTTAGAAGAGCCGCGATGGCCGCGGCATGCGGCGCCGCAGCCGAGGTGCCGTAGAACAGCCGTGGAAAACCACCGGCGCCGGAGACTGCCGCGCCGTCGGCGGCGGTGATTAGCGGCTGCTGCAACACCGAGCCTCCGGTTGATGAAAAGTTGCCGGGAGTTATCGCCGAGCTGTCACCCGCGAAAAAGATTCTCCGCGGTCCGTCAGAACTGAATGTCTCCACCGTATCACTCGAGCTAAATGCTGACGGGAAAGTACAGACGGCGCACACGGCGGCAACTCCGTAAGCTCCCGAAGCCGCGTTGTGTCCATGCGTCTCGCCCTGAGTGCTTGAGGTGAGCTCGCCGCGGTTTGTGCTCAAATGAAGAAAGCGATTCGCCGCTCCGGTTTTTTGTAGAATTACCACCCGGTAACCAACGGGAGAAAAGAAGATCGCCTCGTATGGATCCTGAGTGCCATTTTGAATATTTGTAGAAGAACCTATTACTGATGTTCCGGTATCAGTTAGGATAAAAAGATCGTAGTCGTTATTTGAGGCGCCCAAGGGATCTGACCAGTGCAGATTAGTCAGAAATCCAGACGCAGTAATCGTGTCAAACTGAGAAACTGCCGGCCCCGAATCGAAATCGTGGACCTTTCCACCCGGCACCACGCCAATCGTTCCACCGTCAGCGAAATCGCCCTCCCAGGTTCCGGACGTGCCGTCGTTCAAATTTCCAGAGTTGGCTGCCGAGGAAAAATAGAGGGCACCCGAAGCGACTACATCGTTGACAGCCTGCGTGGCCAGACCGGCATTGTTAGGTGAGACGACCGTCGTCGTTTGTCCATCCTGAAACGGCGATTCAACAAAGTAACCGACGTCGTCAAGGATGATGTCACATCCTGCAGTGCGCAGGTCGCGGATATTCTGCGCGAACGAGGGCAGGCCGTTGAATGCAGTTGCGAAATACAACTGCGCGCCGGGCGCGAGATCATGAATGATCTCGAGCATAGCGGTACCCTCATCACCAAAACCTGCCTGGCCCGGCAAGACCGTCACCGGGCCGAGATCTGCCGTTCCCTGGCTAACGGCAAGACTGTCGACGCCGTCTGACAGGACGCCAATCTTTATACCCGTGCCGTCAACATTAAATGTGCCACGCGCAATGAAGGCTCGATGGGTCGTGTCTCCTTGTGAAGTGACACTGCCAATTCCAAGCGGACTCCTGGGAGCGTTAGCGTTGATCAGAGCGGGCTGTATAGCAGCACGAACGCGCGCGGCGCGTTCATCAATATCTCCATACGGTCCTCGGGATAGCTGCCCAACCGGCTGGGAATAGCGAGGAGGCTGACCCTGGTAGGGCCTTGGCGCTTCCGTGCGAGTTTGCGAGAACAGCGCCTCCTGCTTTGGCTGGATAAAGCGAACCTGAGAGAGACTTGCGATTGTCTCGAGTTGTTCAAGCGAAACGACTGCGCGCAACGTGTTGTGTTCGCGAAAAACGTTCGAAACTTTCACATCCATTCCGCGCAGGCTGTCCAGTAACTGGTCGTCAACGATGGCGGTAATGTCGACTGTAACTGAGCCGGCGTCGTCAGCACCCACATCCACTGAGAGGGTCTGCACGTTTTTGGCGATTTTCTCTCCACGACGCATCTTGGCCGCATAGAGCAATTGTGAATCTATCTTTTGCTGCGCAGCGGTGCGCGCTTCCTTTTCTTCAAGCAGGGCCTGTATTTGCAGCCAGACATTTTGGTCGATCGGCGCCGACTCTTCATTTACGGGAACACTTCTTATTCCGGAAAGAGTTGACGGCACCGCAGGGTCTGCCCCAATCAACCGCTGCGAACGTGAGGGACCCGAGGCTGTGCTGCTGACATTGCCAAAAATGAAAAAAGCAAGGATGGCGAAAATACAGAGGAGGAGGAAGGGGGTAGTTCGTTTCATTGATACTCCATTGAAGATAAGGAAGTGATGAGTACTGAGTGATGAGTACCGAGTCTGAGTACTGAGTCCCGGCCACCGTTTCTTAACTCAGTACTCATCACTCATCACTCATCACTTGTATTTCAAGGCCCGAATCTGTGCCGGTACTCACTTGAGACTAAAAACGCCTTCACCAT
>JBOGOP010000028.1:0-33066 GCA_050747225.1 Pyrinomonadaceae bacterium | reverse complement strand
CGCTATTCTCGACCTGGAAAATCTTGGCGCCACTAACCATAACGGCGGCGCCATACATTTTGGCCCTGAAGGAAAACTTTACGTCGCGGTAGGCGAGAACGCGAACTCCGCAAACGCGCAGTCGCTCGCAAACAGGCTGGGGAAAATCCTGCGAATCAATTCGGATGGGAGCATTCCAGCGGATAATCCAACTACTTTTCCAAACATCGCCGGTTCCCCAATCGGTGACAATCGCGCCATCTGGGCGGTCGGGCTCCGCAACCCGTTTACTTTTAGTTTTCAACCGGGCACCGGACGGATGCACATTAACGACGTCGGACAAAACACCTGGGAAGAGGTCAACGTCGGGACTGCGGGCGCGAATTACGGTTGGCCTACCTGCGAAGGGACCTGCGGAACAGCGGGAATGACGAATCCCATCTATCAGTATTCGTCTGCAAGCCCCAACCCGGAATGCGCGATCACCGGCGGCGCCTTCTACAATCCGACCACGCCAACATTCCCGGCCGGGTACATAGGCAAGTATTTCCTCGCTGACTATTGCGGCGGCTGGATTAAGACTCTGGATCCACTTAACCCGCCGGCTACCGGAGCCGCCACTGGTTTTGGCAGCGGTATTTCTTTCCCGGTTGATATCCAGGTCGCCAATGACGGCAGCTTGTATTATCTGGCGCGCGGCAGCGGCTCGGTCTTTCGGGTGCAATACTTCGGCGGGTCTACCCTTGCGATTAATGACGTCACGATCACTGAGGGCAACGCCGGAGCGTCTCTCGCTAACTTCACCGTAACGCTTTCACCCGCAAGTTCGCAGACGGTCACAGTGCAATACGCAACCGCCAACGACACTGCTTCATCCGGCAGCGACTATCTGACTGCCGGTGGAACGCTGACTTTCCAGCCGGGCGATCCTCCGAAAACCATCAGTGTGAATATAAATGGCGACACAACCTTTGAGCCCAACGAAACTTTCAACGTCAACCTGTCGAACCCCACTAATGCAACGATAGATGACAATCAGGGGGTTGGCACGATCGTTAACGACGATACGCAGCCCGCGATCTCAATCAATGACGTATCCGTAACGGAAGGCAACGTGGGAACGACCACGGCAGCCTTTACGGTGTCCCTGTCAAATGCCAGTAGTCAAACTGTAACCGTCAACTACGCGACCGCTGGTAATACGGCGACCTCAGCTACAGATTTCGTTGCGGCTAACGGAACGGCAACCATAACCGCGGGATTCCTTTCAACTACCGTGAACGTGACTGTCAACTCCGATACAACGTTTGAAGGGAACGAGACTTTCTTCGTTAACCTTACTGCTCCGGCCAATGCGACGATTAGCGACAACCAGGGTACCGGCACGATCACAAACGACGATACACAGCCAACGATCTCCATTAACGACGTTGCTATAACGGAAGGCAACGCGGGCATAAGCACCGCAGGCTTTACGGTTTCGCTTTCGAATCCCAGCGATCAGACCATCACTGTGAACTATGCGACGGCGGAAAATACCGCGGCGGCAGGCAGCGATTATGTAACCACCAACGGCAGCTTGATCTTTAATCCGAGTCAGACTTCTCAACCAGTTAGCGTAACCGTTAACGGAGACACAACCTTCGAGCTTAACGAAACCTTCAATGTAAACTTGACGACGCCCGTTAATGCGACGATTGCCGACAACCAGGGAGTTGGCACGATCAACAACGATGACGCGCAACCAACCATCTCCATCAACGACGTGGCCGTGACGGAAGGCAATGCCGGAACGATTTCGGCCACGCTTACAGTCTCGCTTTCTGGTGCGAGCAGCCAAACCATCACTGCGAATTACGCAACCGTCGATGTCGCGGCAGCCGCGGGCAGCGATTACGCGACGGCGTCGGGCACGGTAACGTTCACGCCCGGCGGCCAGCTAACTCAACCCATTAACGTGACGGTTAACGGCGATACAACCTTCGAACCCAACGAGACTTTCCTGGTTAATCTTACTAGTCCGACCAATGCAACGATCAGCGACAACCAGGGTACCGGCACTATCAATAACGACGATACCCAACCAACCATATCGATCAATGACGTATCCTCGAATGAGGGCGATGCCGCCGGCTCAAGCAGCGCTGGATTTACGGTGTCGTTGTCGAATGCGAGCAGCCAAACGATTACCGTAGACTATGCGACGGCAGCCGTCACGGCGACCGCTGGGACGGACTACGTGACCACCAGCGGCACGCTGACCTTCACGCCGGAGCAGGCTTCTCAGCCGCTCAACATTACGTTGAATGGCGATCTGCTGAATGAAGCGGACGTTACGTTCTATGTAAACCTATCGGCTGCGACAAACGCGACGATTGCCGATAACCAGGGCGTCGGTACCATCCTGGACGACGATGCTCCAGTACTTGCGACCGAGCCAAACTCGCAACGCGCGATCGCGCTCGATGCGGTAACATTTGTGCGTGATCCTTTCGCGGTCACAAATCTCAATTACTTTGAAGTCGATAAACGCACCCGCATTATCCTGTTCGCTACAAATCTCAGTTTGACACAAGGGCTGGTCATAACTGCCCAGGCAGTCGATTCACAACAGATGAACCACCAACTTGGGGTTGAGTTCGTCGCGCTGCTGCCTACCCCGGCGGGGTGCACTCAGATAATCGCAAAGCTTCCCGATGGAATCGTAAATGCCGGCGATTTGCAGGTGAGTATTACTGTACGAGGCAAGACAAGTAACAGCGTGCTGGTGGGCGTCATGCCATAAATGTGCGCAGCCGAACCTATCGCGCGTGGCTTTGCACAAAAATTCGGAGCGCAGCCCGAGAGACGAACTGAGCGTTTGCGGTTGGGGCACAGCCACCACCGCACATCGGATGGCCAAGCCATTTCGTCATGATTGGATTCGTATAAGGCCATCGCGGGTAGTCGTCCTTTGTTAGATCGATCCAAGTCAACCAAAGACCCAACCAAAATGAAACTGACCGCACGGCGTAGTGCCGTCCCGATTAGCGCATGACTAACTTCAACTGGTTGTTGGACGGAAGCATCGTCGGTTTGTATTTGCTCGTGACGATGGTAGCCGGCCTGATGGTGAAGAAATACGTCGGCAAGGTGGAACATTTCCTCGTCGCCGGCCGCGAGATGGATGTTTATCTCGGAATCGCCTCGCTGGCCGCAACGGAGTTTGGCATCGTTACCTGCATGTACACCGCGCAGAATGGTTTTGAGAAAGGATTCGCGGGTGCTACGCCTGGCATCCTAATGGCGGCAGCGATGGCCGTGGTCGGCCTCACTGGATTCGTCATTAAGCCGCTGCGCGATTCCGGAGTCATGACGATTCCGGAATTGTTCGAGAAACAGTACGGCCCTCGTATCCGCTGGGCAGCCGGCGTCGTCATCGTGCTGGGCGGTTTGCTGAACATGGGCGTCTTCCTGCGCACCGGCGGACAATTCCTTGTGCTGGTTGCGGGATTGGATGTGCGTTACCTCGAGGTCATGATGACGGCGCTACTCATCGGCGTCGCCGTTTACACGATCCTTGGCGGGATGTTGTCTGTGTTGGTAACTGACTTCCTCCAGTTCGTGGTTATGAGCGCCGGCTTAATTTTGGTCACCATTCTCATTCTCATGAATGTGGGCTGGGAGAACATGGTTAATACCGTCGAGCTACGTTACGGCGCCGGCGGATTCAATCCTTTCGTCAACCCGACAATGGGCTGGCAGTATGTCCTCTTTAATCTGATGCTGAACACGGCTGCCGTCCTTACCTGGCAGACCACCATCGCGCGTGTGCTGGCAGCGAAGAACACCAACACCGGGCGCAAGATTTATACGCGCACGAGTTTTTTCTTCGTCTGTCGGTTCCTGATCCCAGGTGTGTGGGGTATAGCCGCGCTCACTACGCTTGGTCCGGTTGCGAATACGCTCGAAGCGATGCCGACTTACCTGAGTACAGCAGTGCCTGCAGGACTAATGGGAATTCTCGTGGCTGCGATGCTGGCGGCTGATATGTCCACTGACTCGTCTTACATGTTGACGTGGTGCAGTGTGATTTACAACGACATAATGGCGCCCTTCCGTAAAAAGCCCTGGTCTGAGAAGAAGGGTTTGTTTTGGAACCGAAGCATCATCGCGGTAATAGGAATCTTCCTGCTTCTATACGGTCTTTGGTATCCGCTCAAAGGGGATCTGTGGACCTACCTGGGAGTGACGGGCACGATCTATCTCGCCAGCATTTCAATGCTGTTAATCGCCTGCTGCTACTGGAAACGCGCTAACAGCTGGGGCGCCGCCGCATCAATAATTATCAGCGCGGTGATCCCGATCACTTATCTGGTGATGGAACAGGTTCCTGCCACCGCACTTATCGCGAAAACTATCGGTCCTTACTACTCCGGAATTGCGACGTACGTCCTGTCTGCTGCTGGGATGGTCGTTGGGTCATTACTTAAGCCGCAGTCCGGCGTTGGTTCCAGGAAGGAATTTGCAAATGCCTAAACATTGGTTCTGGTGGCTCCTGACAGCGGCCTGTGTGGTCTGGTACTCGACCGTCACAATCTATGTCTCAATCAAGGGGGCTGCGGATATCAAGAACATGCTGAAGCGGCTCGACGCTGCGAGAGCGCGAGAGGAAGCCGAAGACAGAGCAAGTTGATTTTCGAAAAGCTTTGCCGGAGACCATGTCTATTGCTCGGGGAAACCACGGTTCATTGCAAATTCGGTGTCAGCGCCAAAGGCACGAAATGTAACGCCTGGGGCAACGCCCCAGGAAAGCGTCTATGAATTATTAGAGCGCGCTGAGGGCGCGCAATATTACTAATCACAAAAAATAGCACCAATCATTTCGCGCCTTCAGCGCTACGTCGCCCATGTCATTCCCCTGCAAAACCAGCGTCGGCAAATCTCTCACAAACGAGAGGAGTAACTGATGCTTCTCTCTGAATTGGAGACACCCGCCGTCATTGTTGACCTGGACGTGATGGAGCGCAACGTGGCGCGCATGGCTAACTACGGTTCACGGTCATTCCCAATCACGTGTGCAGCACCGTAAACATGCACAACGAGATTTATGGTGTTAGAGGCGGGCGGGTTGAGAGGGTTTGGCAAGTCGCAGGTCGAGGAAAGGTGCGATAGCGGCGCTGGAAAGAACTTATTCCCCTTTGTCATTCGTGGATTCAAGTTTGAAGTGCAACAGAACGAAGTTCAAAAAATCGTAAATAGCTGTATGCGTTTTCGCTCCAGGGGGAGCGAGATGTTTATAGACTGACATCCCCAATTAGTCCGCGCTCTGTAGGAGCGCAATGTTCGTTTTGGTTCCTGGCTCAACGGTTCCTTGGTACATTTCGCTCCAAAAGGAGCGAAGGTTTTGAGGTTGTACGTTGCTATAAACATCTCGCTCCGCTGGAGCGAAAACACATCTCGCTTACTTAAGTGCTTTGAAATTCGTTCTGTTGCACATCAAACTTGAATTCACCATTTTATATCTCGCCTCACGCATCCTGCTTCTTCCCTCGTTGGATGAAATAAACCGGCAGCCCGAGAAGCACGAGTCCGATTCCAATCAACGATCGCACTGGTGATGTAATCAAAGTTGTGATGAGCAACCAGGCGGTGCTAAGCAGAAATAGGACCGGCACGACCGGATAACCCCACGCCTTGAAGCCGGGCTCGAGGTTCGGCATACGTCGCCGAATGACAAAAACTGAAGCGATCACCAACCCGAAGAAAATCCAGTTAGCGAAGATTACGTAGTCTGTCAGCGTATCGTAGGATCCCGAGAGTGCGAGAACGCCGGCCCAAAGACCCTGCACTATAAGGGCGCGAATAGGAACGCGTGTGCGGTGAGAAACGCGCCCGAGTCGTTGAGAAAAGAGGCCGTCCTGCGCCATTGCGAAAGGCACGCGCGAATTCGCCATCGTTGAAATGTGTAACGCGCCGAACGTAGAACTCAGCATTGCGGCCGCGATCAAGCTAACCGCGACCGGGCCAAGAAACCGTTGCGCCACAACTGCCGCGACTGATGAGGCTGCTGGGACACTGGCGACTTCTGTCGGCGTTAGCACGTAGAAGTAAGTGGTATTCACAAAAACATAGAGTGCGCCGCATATGGCCATGCCTCCGACTAGTGCCAGGGGGATGTTGCGCCCGGGATTCTTGACCTCACCTGCTACAAAAGTCATCTCGTTCCAACCGTTGTAAGCCCAGAGCGCCCCTAACATGGCTGCCGCGAAACCGGCACTGCCTCCCCGAGCTGCGGCATCGACGCCTTCACACACCCCACCATGATCGCTCGACAAGAAATGCGTCCAGTCTCCAGGCGCCAACACCAGCGCTCCCAGGCCAAGCGCGATGATTATTCCAACCTTGAGTGTAGTAAGCGACGCGGCGAAATCCCCGCCCACCGAAACTGAAGCACAATTGATCAGCGTTACAAAAGCGATTGCAGAAAGCGCTACCGCCTGAAGACCGCCGAAAGGAACTTCGTGGCCTGGAAGGTGAAGGCTGAAATAGGTTACGTTGAGGGCTCCCTTCAGCAAGACGTTAAGAAAGATCGCGAAGCCGACTGCGAGGGCGGCTAGTGAGCCGGCACTGGCAACGAAGAATCGCATCCACCCATAGAGAAACGCCAGACCACGGTTATAGGCGTTGCGAATGAAAACGTATTCGCCGCCGGCACGAGGCCACCTGGCTCCCAGCTCGGCATATGTGAGCGCCCCCGCCAGCGATAGCAATCCGGCGACAACCCAAACAGCGATAACACGACCAGGTGTTCCTACGTTGCAAGTCATCACACGTGACTTCAGAAACACACCTGTCCCAATGACGTTTCCGACGACTATTGCGGTAGCCGAAACGGGTCCGAGACCACGAACGAGGCTAGTATCACTTGCAGGAAGTGTTGACATGATCAGCGGAGAAAGGCCGGCAAACAGCGCGCGCAGAAAATAACACACACTGCGAAATTGTGTAGGGCCTTCTCGAAATACCACTTACTCGGTCACTCTCAGTCTGCTGAGTGAGCAGGCTCCTCCAGCTTCTTTTCGCTCGCCGGTAGTGCTCTCGGATGTTACCCTCTACCGGCCCATGCGAGGTAACTACCTGCAATGCTTTGGCTCAAAAGTCCCGGAAGCGGAGTGGATGATCCGACGCGTAGTGTCGAAATGAGTTTAGCCCGGTCCTTTTAAGGCCGGGAATCGGACAAACAACCTGATGTTGTCGCGTAGCGACGAAATGAAACTGGGCTAGATCTGTAAGTGTTCATCGCGTCGCTAGCGCGACGCGAAAGCAATCATCCGTTTAGCCCGGCCTTGAAAGACCGGGCTAAACTCACGCCGACGCTAACGCGTCGAAGAGGTTCGCAGTTTACTTTTGAGGCAAAGCCTACCTGCAAAATGCTGCGATGACAAAAGAGACACCAGTGAGGAAATTGCCATCCCTGGCCGCTAGCTTTTTCGTCGCTGCGTCGCTTCTATCACTCTTCATCCTCCCTGCATTTCTGAACACCTCGCAGGCAAAAGAGGTTTACGACCTTGTTATCTTGAACGGCAGGATAATGGATCCTGAAACCAATCTCGATGCCGTGAAAACCATCGGCATTTCACACGGCACAATTAAGGCGATCACCAGTGGTCACCTCAGTGGGCGTGAAGTCATTGATGCCCGCGGGCTCGTAGTCGCGCCTGGCTTTATCGACCTCCACCAGCACGGCCAGAACGACGAGAACTATCGAGCCAAAGCAATGGACGGGGTGACGACGGCGTTGGAGCTGGAAGTCGGGACCGGCGATGTAGATCCCTGGTACGCGGAGCGCGAAGGAAGGACCCTTATAAACTTTGGCGTGAGCATTGGCCATCTCGCCACGCGCATGGCCGTCATGCACGATCCGATTACGTTCCTGCCGACTGGCGAAGCGGCACGGCGGCCGGCGACGGATGCTGAGATTGCCGAAATGAAACGACTAATCGAAAAGGGATTACAGCGCGGTGCGGTGGCAGTGGGCTTTGGGATTCAATACGTTCCTAAGGCTTCGCACTGGGAAATCCTGGAGATGTTTCGGGTTGCCGCTCGGTTCGGTGCGCCGTGTCATGTCCACCTGCGCAATGCGGGCGTGAAGGAACCCTCGAGCAGCGTGCAGGCTTTGGAAGAGGTCATCTCCGCAGCGGCAATCACCGGCGCGCCGCTTCATGTAGTCCACATCCACAGTACCGGAGGTAAGGCTGCACCGAAGCTCCTCCAAATGATTGATGAGGCCAAGATTCAAAAACTGGACATAACGACTGAGTGCTATCCCTACATTGCCGGGATGACGGAAATCAAGTCTGCCATCTTTGACGCAGGCTGGCAGGAAGTCTTTGATATTGACTACAAAGACCTGCAATGGGCAGCAACAGGCGAACGCCTGACACGGGAGAGCTTCGAGCGGTATCGTAAGACAGGTGGCTATGTCGCTGTCTTTTCGATGACCGAAGAAATCGTCGCCGATGCTATGAAGAATCCGTTAACGATCATAGCCAGTGACGGCATTCTGGAAAATGGGAAAGGACACCCACGCACGGCCGGTACTTATTCGCGCGTCTTAGGGAGGTATGTCCGAGAGCGTGGCTTGCTGACTTTGATGGAGGCCTTGCGAAAGATGACGCTGATGCCGGCGCAGCGACTCGAACGGCGCGTGCCCTCGATGAAAAATAAGGGACGAGTTCGTGTCGGCGCTGATGCCGACCTTACGATCTTTGATGCTCAACGCGTGATAGATAGATCGACCTATCAAGACGCCGCCAGGTATTCAGAAGGCATTCAGTATGTTCTTGTCAACGGCGTCGCCGTAGTCAGGAATGGACAATTGCAATCAGGAGTCTTTCCGGGACGGCCCGTGCGGGCGCCGTTCCAGGTTGTAGCAAGTGAACCTCGCCAACCACGTTCCTGAGTACTGGTTCAGTTTGAGTAAGCAGTGCGTTTCGACGCGTAGCGTCGGCCTGAGTTTAGCCCGACGTTTTAACGCCGGGTCCGCAACCACAACAGATTCCGTCGCGTAGCGACGGCTGAATAGCTCGTAATTCAGGCGTCGCTACGCGACGCGAACAATCGAGGCGACCTTTCCCGGCTTTGAAAAGCCGGGCTAAACTCAAACCGACGCTACGCGTCGAGATCATTCCAGCAAACTCAAACTGAACTAGTAGTATTCGCTGCTGCGGTTGTAACCCGATCGGTGCTTTGTGGTAAGGTGAAACACTTGATGCTTGACGATTCAAGGTCGATGAAATCCTTTCATTTCAGCGCCAGGCTTAAACTCCGGTCAGTAGTCAGAGTTGCAGAGTGGCGAAGTGTGCCCTTGGCTGCCGGTACTCTCATATGTTTTTTATGGCTGCCTGTCGCCGCGCAGCAGGCTGATCCTACGATCCCCGTTGTGATCCAGCCCGGCGCGCCGGGCCAGCCAACGCGGACGCTGCCGTCCTCGACGCGGGCCACATTACCTCCAAGTTCCCCTGCAGATGTGCAGTTTATGCAGGGCATGATCATGCATCATGCGCAGGCGGTTGAGATGACGGCGCTCATCGAATCGCATACGGAGAGCAAGGAGCTTCGCTCGCTCGGGGCGAGAATCAGCAGGTCGCAATCAGACGAAATAAAGTTTATGAAACGGTGGTTGACGGCCAAGGGAGAGCCGGCTTCAATGGCGATGCCGGAAATGCCAGGGATGGATATGCCGGGCATGAATATGTCGAGCCACCAGATGCTTATGCCCGGGATGCTTACCGCAAAGCAGATGGACGCCTTAAGAAAAGCAAAGGGCGAGGAGTTTGACCGTCTGTTCTTGACAGGGATGATTCAGCACCACAATGGCGCCTTGATTATGGTGAAAGACTTGTTTGACACTGCTGGCGCAGGCCAGGATGCCGCACTGTTCAATTTCACGACCGACGTCGACAGCGGGCAACGTGCTGAGATCAGGATTATGCAAAACATGCTACGCGAAAAACCTTAAGAGGAGAAATGATGAATCGAGTCCACACTATCGCTTTCCGTCTGCTAGTAGCTTCCCTTGCTTTGTGCTCGTGTTTTGCTGCGAGAACGTTGGCGCAAACGCAATCGCCATCGCCGTCGCCGTCGCAAGAGACCACGAAGGAAGCCGAAGCGGATCCGTTTGCTCCTGAACCGGCCCAGCCCCTACCCGCGGGAATGACTGGCTCAGATGCCAACGATCCGCGCGCCAAACTGGCTCCAGGGATTTACAACGCGGGTGAAACAGCGATGGGCATCAAGCATCTCCTGCTGCTCAAAAAGCCCGATGCCTTTCAACTCGGCTCCGACAGTCCCGACGATCCGAAAGTGCAAAAGACTCTTGGTCTACTCGGCGTCGCCGACACATCCAAGCTTGCAAAGTCAGCGCAGTTGCCTTTTGCGCAGCTCGCGTTTGCAAACTCTGACATAGCGTTTCAAGGCAATCGACTGTTTTTGGGAAACTTCTATGGCATCAACATCTACGATATCTCGACTCCGGCGAAAGCGCGCTTGTTGACTTCGATGATTTGTCCCGGTGGCCAGGGCGACCCGTCCGTTTACAAAAACCTGCTCTTCATGTCGGTCGAGATGCCGAACGGCCGGCTCGATTGCGGTACACAAGGTTTTCCGCCGCCACCGCCGCAACCGTCTCCCGAACCATCTCCATCGCCCGGCGAAAAAGCGAAGAATCCGCCGCCTCCACCGGCACAGAAGGATCGTTTTCGCGGTGTGAGAATCTTTGACATCAGCGACATTACAAAACCGAAGCAGGTCGCAGCAGTACAAACTTGCCGTGGCTCTCACACGCACACGTTGCTCGTCGATCCGAATGACAAAGAGAACGTCTACATCTACGTCTCAGGAACTTCTTTTGTGCGTCAAAGCGAAGAGTTGGCCGGCTGCTCTGGTGAAGCACCGGACAAGGATCCCAATACCGCGCTATTTCGCATTGAGGTAATTAAGGTGCCGCTGGCGTCACCGCAGGATGCAAAGGTAGTGAATAGTCCTCGGATCTTTATGGATTCACGGACCGGTGTCATAAACGCTCTGAGTAGCGGCGGCACACACGGCAAGGAGCCCGAACCGAAGGATACCAATCAGTGCCACGACATTACGGTCTACCCGGAGATTGGGTTAGCGGCCGGCGCCTGCTCCGGAAACGGAATCCTGCTTGACATTAAAGACCCGGTGAACCCAAAGCGTCTCGATGCGGTCAACGATCCAAACTACGCGTATTGGCACTCTGCCTCGTTTTCAAATGACGGGAAGAAGGTAGTGTTCACCGATGAGTGGGGTGGTGGACTCGGTGCGCGTTGCCGCGCGACCGATCCAAACAAGTGGGGCGCGGATTCGATCTTCCACATGCAGGATAACAAGCTGAAATTCGCAAGCTACTACAAGTTGCCTTCTGCACAGGGCGACAGCGAGAACTGTGTGGCCCACAACGGATCGCTCATTCCAATCCCCGGCCGCGACATCGAAGTGCAGGCCTGGTATCAGGGCGGCATCTCCGTCATGGACTTTACCGACGCGGAGCATCCGGTTGAAATTGCCTATTTCGATCGAGGGCCGATTGATCCAAAGGTGCTCGTGCTCGGCGGCGACTGGTCCGCGTATTGGTACAACGGCCACATCTACGCTTCAGAAATCGCCCGCGGCTTGGACGTTTTTGAGCTGACGCCGACGAAGTTACTTACGCAGAACGAGATCGACGCCGCCAAAACGGTTCGACAGGCGGAGTTGAATGTGCAGAACCAGCAAAGAATCGATTGGCCGCGACAGTTGGTCGTTGCCAAGGCCTACATCGATCAGTTGGAGCGGTCGCAAGCTTTGCCGGCAGATCAAATCGGAGCCCTGCGGCAAGGGGTTCAAAGCGCCGAGAGTTCGCGGCTAAATCGAAGAGAGCTGGCAAAACTCAAGAATCTCGCGTTGTCGGTGGAAAAAAGCGCCGCCGCGAGCAAGAGTGCGGCAGATTCAACTCGATTGCAGGCTCTAGCGGAAATCCTGAGGCGCCCCACAGGTTGATCAAACGAAGGTTGGACTTGGGATCTCGATTCGGTTTTACTCCGTGCGACATGCTTTGCCGCAAAAGTCCCGGAAGCGGACTGGATGATCCGACGCGTAGCGTCGAAATGAGTTTAGCCCGGTCCTTTTAAGGCCGGGCATCGTACAAACAACCTGGTGTCGTCGCGTAGCGACGAAATGAAACTGGGCTGGTCTTGCAAGTGTTCATCGCGTCGCTACCGCGACTCGAAAACAATTATTCGTCTAGCCCCGGCCTTGAAAAGGCCGGGCTAAACTCACGCCGACGCTAACGCGTCGAAGAGTTCCGAGTTAACTTTTAAGGCAAAGCCGGTGCGACGGGGAAGAATTCAGATCATTACCTGGCTGGCGAATCTCGAAGCAATGACTCTAGCTCTTTGGTCGCCTTTTCGACCGCGCGCTTGGTGTCTGCCACGGCCTTCGCCGCTTCTGCTACCTCGCCGGTGACGGTTTGAGCGCGTCGTGCCGCATCTTCTGACAAGGCAGTCGCCTTCTCCAGGCGTTGCTGTGCTTCGCGCCTATACTTCTCCCTTTCCTTTGCATGTGCATTGGCCTTTTTCTGTGCCGCCTCTAAACTCTGCGCTCTGGCTCGCGCGTCGATCAGCGATCTCTTCGCATCCTGCAAAGAGACTTTCGCGGCAGCTAGCTTTGCCTGACGCGTCTCGTCAAATCGACGTACGTCAGTTTTCGTCGCCTTTTGCTGTGGGTTCGGGGGTCGGCTGCCTGACTTCCGTGAAGGTGTTTTCCCCTTCGGTTCCCGAGTCGGTTCTATCCTGCCCGCACCAGACATCAATGAGGAGAGTGCCTCGAAGCTCGGAGGATCCAGGTCCTGCGTGAGGCGGCCGGGAGTTGGACCATCCGGGAGCAATGCGTAGGTGGACAGCGCCTCGAGCGTAGTGGTAACGCGACGCATCGTATCCGGTGTGGGATTGTGAGCCGCATCTCCCAGCAATGCAGTCGCCAGATCTGACAAGTGCGAGAGCGCCCCGCGCCTGGCGTCCAGCGAGTCGCGCATGTCCGCTACCTTCCCGGCGAGGCGAGATGCTTGTCCCGGACGAAAGCGTTTCCCGGTCGCGATTAGCTGGTCGAATGCCTCGCGATGCATCCAGTAGAGTTGGTTCACGGTCCATGCTGAGATTGAAGGCTTCGCCAGTAACCTTACGCGCTCAGCCTCGTCGTTATGCCCGCTCTGTTTCAGCCGGGCGGCGAGTGTGTTGCGAGCGCTGGTGAACTCTGCCAATGACAGCCTGAACAATGCATCAATATCATCATCGAGCTTGCGCTTTGTCGCACTCCCGTTAGCCTCTGCGTTCCTGTCCCGCTTTCCGCCATTTCTCACCATTGAGCTAGTTTCTCATTGTTCGCGCAAAAACGCAGATCGAAATCTGGAGGCGGGATTGTCGTGGTAATCACACCGGGTCAGCTCTCAGCACCTCGCCCGAAGTTTTGCTTGCAAAAGTTTTTTGAATAAACGCAAAGAGGCGTTCACCCTAAAATCGATGAACACCTCGTTACTGCCAGTAAGTTGGAAACAAAGCTATTGAGCCGTCGGCGTTTCCATGTACAAAGCCTCAAGCCATTTCCCGGCGCGCTTTACATAGACCACTGATGCGCGCACGTTCGCCGGTATCGGTTTCCCGCTGCACACGCCGTCCTGCATAGCCGTGTAGGTCATCAGAACCGAGTCCTTGTCGAGCGTGACAAACTGGAACTTGTCGAGTGAATAGCTCTTGACTTCACAATCAGTGGCGGTGGATTTAACGACCTGCGTTTTACTGGACACGCCGTCGGAATTGACCAGCAAAAATTCCTCAGTGACATTATCTCGTGTCCATGAACCATCCTTATTCTTCCAGGCTTCCCAGCCCGCCTTCTCCAGCGCGATAACTTGCGCCTCAACCTTTGCGTCGTTCGACATCTTCGTTTGACCGAAAGCAAAAGACAACGCGGCAATTGCAATCAGGATAGCCGTCATCATTTTCTTCATTGTTTTCTCCTATGACGAGTTACTCTCTCAGACTTAAGCTTCATTCGTTCTCACCGGGCTGAAGCCACGGTAAGAATGAGAAGTTCAGTTCCCTGGAAGGGCAGCTTACGTCCTGTTTACGAGATCTTCCTACTCCTGTAATGCCACTTTCCCCTGATCATCTTTCACAAGCTTTACGACCTGTCCGCCTTTAGTGAAAAAAGATCGTAGGCCAAGTTCATAAAGAGTTTCGAGTGATTGCCCAGGGGCTAAGGCCAATGTCACCTTCTTGTCGCGCAAGGTAAGCCCTACTAACACCTTTCCATTAGAGTCTAAAATAGAAGAGTGTTCAAAGGTGTTTAGGTCGAAGCCCTCGTTTGTTTCTTGTAGAGCTTGAACCCGCCTGCCGGCATCAAGGTCCGAAGCGCTGCTGATACTCACCTGACACGATGAATGCTTTGACCATCTCGGCGTTCACGAAGTTGCCGTTAAACTGGTTCAGCTTCCCGAGCCAGAAGTCATAGCCGGTATAGTCCGCATCCGGCGTGTCGTTAGGGTTGCGCCGCAGATAGCCGAAGAACTGTGCCAGTACAAAGGCGCGGTTACTCTCAGCGGCAAACAAGTCGGGATCTTCGGCGACTGATCTTAAGACTTGAGCTCGCGTCTTCATGCCCGAACTGAGATCGCTGACCAATTGATCGCGTTCTACCTGCGACAACGGTCCACCGGCGTTTGCGTTGAGGGTATCGACAAACTGGGCCGCCCCCATCGCGCCGGGATAGGCCACGGTGAAGCGTGTGCGCAGCACAAACTCGGCCAGCAAAGCCTGCTTGTTGCTCTCAAGTAATTGATCCGCGCCAGGCGCGCCAATTATCACGCCCCGCCCGATCTGCTGAGTGTCGGCCAAAAACTCATTGAGCCGGACGATTGGCACCGCGATTTGATGCATGCCTCCCAGCGTCGAGGTTCCCTGACCACTGCCATAAGCCACTCTGTAGAGACGTTCTACCAGATAGCCCGTCTGCTGAAACTCGATCGATAGGAAGAAAGCCGCGCTGACATTCATTTTACGAATGTCGCGGCACGCCTGCGTCGGACATTCGTCAATCTGGTTTTTCCAAAAGGCAAGACCCCCGAGGTCGGGTTCGCGGTTAAAGAAGTCAACGTAGTGTTCGCGCACGAAAAAGTCGGAGTTGAAGCTGGCGTCCTTGACCGGGTTTAGCCCGTGCACACTCTCGTCGCTGTTAATCGTGATGGTGTTGGTCGCCGGCGCGCCCAGTACCGCACCCGTTGGGTTTGAAAGCGTCAAGTCAAAGGTCTCCAAACCTTCGCCGAAGGCGTCGTCAACGATGTAGACGGAAATTGTTTTCGATGTCTCGCCCGGCGCAAAATGCAAAGTGCCGCGCGCAGCCAAGTAGTCCGAGCGCTCGCTGGCATTCCCGTCAGAACTGGCGTAGTTGACAGTAGCCGAGGCACTCGTCTTGCCAGTTCGCGTAACGACGAGAGCAAGTTCAGTAGTCGCATTTGCCGCTTCGGTAGCACTGGCCGTGCTCGCGCTGAATTGCACTGTCGTCGACGGCGGCGTGGGAGATGGTATGGGCGTTGGCGTTGCTGTTGGCGCTGGCGTCGGCGTTGCCGTTGGTACTGGTGTCGGCGTTGGTGTTGGCGTCGGCGTTGCCGTCGGTACCGGCGTCGGCGTTGCCGTCGGTACCGGTGTCGGCGTTGCCGTTGGTACCGGTGTCGGCGTTGGCGTCGGCGCGGCACCAACCACGAAGGCGACTGCTGCTGAAGTTCGCGTTGCTCCCTCGTTGTCAGTGGCCATGGCGGTAATTGCGTGCGTACCCTCGGATGGGTTCAGCCACTCAGTACTGTACGGCGCGGTAGTGGCACTTCCGATCAGAGATGTGTTATCGAAAAAGTCTACTCGCACAACGGTGCCATCGCGGTCACTGGCCTCAGCGGAGATCGTCAAGCTACCGGGTACCATAGGATTCGGTGCGACGCTCCAGCCGTTTCCACCGAGGTTGACGTCGGGGGGCGAATTGAAATTCGCGCCTGCGGCAGCGAGTTTCGCGGTAACGAAGTCAGAGGTCTCAACGTTGTTTGCATTCAGTATCAGACCGTCGCCGGCGAGATATAGATTGCCACTTGCGTCAGCGGCCATGTCGCTCAAACGATCATCTGAGTGGTTTGGGTTGTCATAGCGATAGACCCAGGCTTCCGTGCCGTCAGGCTGATACTTAATTACCGCGGTGTCGGAATTAGCAAAGCCTTCAGAATAAACGCCAACGTAGATGTTGCCGCCAGAGTCGAGTGAGATTTGGCGACCACCATCCCACTTGCCCGGGAAAGCGCGGTAGATGCGCGCCCAGAGAACTGTGCCATCAGGCGCGAACTTTATGGTAGCCGCGTCCGAAGATGGATAGTCCTCAACAGTTTGAAACACTATGTCGTACGTCTCACCAGTCAGATACACGTTTCCAGTCGGGTCGATCGTCATGTCCCGGGCATAGTCGTAGGCTGGACCAGACCAGTTACGGGCCCACGTGAGAGTGCCAGTCGTCGGATCGTATTTGAGCAGCAGGAAATCGTCTTGAGCTGTTCCGGGCGCCGTTGAACCGAAGACGTAAACGTTACCTGCAGGATCCAGACCGATTCCGCCCGGCGCGTCTCCGATAGGATTGCCTGGTAGCGGCTCCGGGCCCGGCGTTCCCGGGTCACCGATGTACCGGGCGACCCAGAGTTCCTGGCCAGTTGGCGAGTACTTAACGGTGACGATGTCTTTACTCTGCGCGTTGCCGGAGTCGGTCCAGGCGAAGCCGGTGACGAAAGAATTACCCGTAGCGTCAACGGTCACGGCGATGGCGTGATCGCCGATCTGAGCTTCACTGCGGCGGCTTACCCACAGCTCCGTGCCGTCAGGCGCATACTTCACTGTTACAAACTCATCAAAGTTGCTTCCCGTCACGGGATCGCGAGTACGATCGTAACCGGTGACGATGACATTGCCCGCAGTGTCGAGTGCGAGGGCATTGGCAAAATCCGAGCTGCCCAGTGGCCCGTTTAGAGATCTGACCCATTGTTCCGTGCCGTCTGGCGAATACTTGATCGTCACCAGGTCATACCAGAAAGCACTGCCACGCCACGAAGATCCGCAGACGTAAACATTTCCTGCGGCGTCGACCGCGATGTCCGTGGCCCAGTCCTTATAATTGCCGACTCCAGCGAACGTCCTGGCCCAAAGCTGTTGGCCCGCGGGATCATACTTGACGGTAGAAATGTCGGTATCTCCGTTATCGCCCGGTACGTTGGAGGTGCCCGTGACTAACGTATTGCCTTGTCCGTCCACCGCCATTCGTGGGTCATAATCGGCGAGGTTGTTAGGACTGTTGTAGAACTTTTCCCAGTCGATGACGTTCGCGCCTGGTGTAGGCGTGGGCGTTGGGCCTGGAGGCAGTGGCCCGGCCGCGATGAAATCCTGCGTTTCATTGTCAGTGAGCCCGGACCAGGTTACGGCAGGCGGGCCAAAAACGTAGTCAGGTTCAGCAGGCCTTACAGTGTACTCGCCGCCAAAACTCAAGCTACCAAAATTGTAGTTGCCCGCTGTGTCGGTGCGCGTGGTCCTCAGCAGCTCGCTGTGCAGCAGCAGTTCGACGAGCGCGTTCGGGAGAACAATTTCGTTGTTGGGAGTGCTTTGCTCGTGGCGAATCTTCCCGCCTATCGAGAGATTGCCGTTAGGATCCTCCCAGATGATCCGGATCAACGCCGAGTCGACAACGTTACCCGAATTGTCGGTTGCCCTTGCTAAGATTTCCTTCACGTCTGGCCCAAAGGCCTCGACAGAGACGGTGTACGGCGGAGTGAAGGCGCTGCCTAAATAAATCTCGTAACCCGCATGATAAAAATCGACACGCGTGATCGTCCCGTCCGAATCCTGAGCGTCGGCCACAACCGTTACGTTAGCGTCGGTTGGGAAAATCGTGTTGCTGGCGGGGCTTGTGATCTGAACCGTCGGCGGCTGCCCGATAGGTGGAGGCGGTGGCGTGGGGGTTGGAACCGGAGTTGGAGTGGGAGCTGGTCCCACGTTGATAGTGATAATGGCATCAGTCCGATATCCGTCGTTGTCGGTGGCCCAGGCGTAGATACCATTTGTCCCCGTCGGCGGGTTGGTCCACGCTACGCTGTAGTTCCCTTGCGCATCGGGAGTCGTGTCCTGACCGATGAGCCCGTTGCTCCAGAATTCGACGTTGGCGATCGTGCCGTCTGAGTCAATTGCGTGCGCCGTAAGCGTGATGCTGGCCGGGACTGGATCGAAGACTGCACCCTCTAGCGGACTAACCCAAGAGACCTGTGGAGACTCATTGCTTACTAAGATCGTTATGCGCTTCTCGTCGGCGAGTCCCCCCGAGTCGACCACGCGGGCTACGATGCCGTAGCCGCCTGCCAGCGTCGCGATGAAAGAGGCGGTGTAAGGAGCGGTCACATCTTCGGAGAGAAACTCGCGGGCTTGGTAGCCTCGCTCGAGGTAAAACTCGACCTTGTTAACCGGCTGATCATCCTGCGCAGTTGCGGTGATATCGATCTGCGCGCTCTTCGGGTAGTTTGCTCCGTCAAGTGGGTTTGTAATCGTGACTTGTGGTGGCTGGTTGATGGGATCGCCCGCGGCGCCGGTGTTCACTGCGTAGAGTACGCAATGCAGCTCCTGGAAAGGCCAGCTTTGATCGCCATTGATGTCTCCGGCCATGTACCCCGTGTTACCGTCAGCTGAATACACAGCTTGCGGCGAGAAGAAGAAGTTACCGTAAGGCTCGTAGCCCGGCTCGGGTGGCAGAAACTGCCGCCACTGCTCCTGCCCGGTCGCCGGATCGACAGACACAAAGAGGGTATCCTGGCCGTAATTCCCGCCGCCAGCCATTAGAATCGCCGTGTTGGTCGGATTGACTACTGAGCTTTCAATAAAAAACCAACTGGCATCAGGCAGCAATGGAATGTATCGCCACTTTTGCGAGCCGTTCGGATTGATGGCCCAGAGCGTGCCGTGGTTCAGGGCGTAATGTATGTTCGTGGGACCGACATCTGGAAGGGCGCTAGTCCCGGACGCGCCTTGGGGCGGAAAATCAAAGGCATAGACGGTCGCGCCAGTCTGCGCGTTCATGCGCATTCCGTAATGTCGCAGGTCCCCGTCTGGCGCCACCGCGGGCGTTCCACAACAAAGGCCCCCACGTTGCCACGCGAGATTGCCGTCGAAGTCGTAGGCGAAGAAGCCGCCATTGGTGAAAGTCGGATCCGGGTCAGGATCAACATCGAAAGCGAAATACAAGAACTGCGTGGTGCGACCAAAGGCGATCTCTTTGGCGCCGAACGCTCCGTACTTGTAGAAGTCTCGATTGACGAACCAGGCGAGCGATCCGTCCGGTCGGATGGCCGCGAGGTTGCGGCTCTGCGCGTTCAAAGGTCTGAAGATGACGTAGATCTTTCCGTCAGGACCAACGTTTGGACCAGCGCGCACGGTCTGGCCATTAGGATCGGCAAATACCCACTTCAACGTACCATTCGGATTCCAGGCAGCAACGGCTGGCGCGCCGGCGTCATCCGTCGCCCCGGTATAGATTGTGCCGTCAGCTCCGATAGAAACCTGACTATCACCATCCGCGCCGAGCGCTACCCATTTGAGCGCACCGTCAGGAGCGAAGGCGTAGAGGTATCCGGCGTTCGTTGCAACATAGATACTCCCCGCGCCTGGAACCGTGGCCGGAGCTACCACTGCGCCGTTTGTCGCATAGTCACCAGCCATCTCCGCGCGCCAACGGATTCGCCCATCGGCCGTCCGAGTTGCAATCGCCGCCGTCGCACTGGCGGTGCCTAAACCAGTTGTAATACTGACTGTGACGTTCCCAATCGTCGCGTTCTCGGGAACGTGCGCCAGGATGAACGTGTCTGACCAGCGCGCGATGAAAGGCGACTGCTTACCATCGATTAGTAGCTGGCTTGTTTCCTCCGCACCGAAGTTGCTGCCGGTGATTTTGATAAGACCGCTAAGCCGGGCCGGGTTTGGTGACAAACTACTGATCAGCGGGACGCTGGCCACTCTCAAGGACCACACGCCACGATTGTTCCCTGGATCGAGTCGCTCTGGGCTGGTAGCAGGCGAGGTAACGCCCGGTAGCAATGTTGGCAAGTTGCTCGATGCGTGTACAACAGTGCTTCGCAATCCGGAAAGACACAGCGCAGACACGCTGAGAAGGAAAACAAGCAGAAAAACCCACAAACTGGCTGGGACCGTTGGCCGGGGTCTTGAAGGCATTGAAGTCTCCTTTCAGCAAGGCGGTACTCGGATCAGACGCGCAACTTGTATGCCCCACCTTCTTAATTCAGGTCGAGGGCGAAGACTGCGAAAATGCAATTGAAATGAACATATAGACTGCTAGTCCTAAGCGTAGTATTCCTCAACGCAGTGGAAATTTGCTCTCTTTCCGTCAGACTCTATTTTTTCGCTCGATGGTAAGATCGAAACATCCGTTTGTTTTTCGAACCGCACAAAATTCGACCCCCCATCGAAAATTCAAAAACCAATCCATGAACTTAGAAAATGGGGATGCACACAAACCTCGTGGGCCTCCCCCTCCAGGCCCTGCAAGACGAATCACCTACGGAACCGGGTCCATGCTGATGAAATTAAACACCAAGTCGCCAGTGAGCACTGTCTTTTGGCTTTTCTCGTCGACGAAGAGGGTACCCGCGAAAGTTGCGTAACCCTTAACGCCGTCCCAGTCCTGGGTTCCGCCGTCAACGTTAAGCACTACGTACACGTTGGCTTTAGTCCCCGTCTTGTCATAGTTCATTTCGCCTTCGGCAATGGTACCGTAGAGCGAGCCTGCGTAGCCGGAACCCCCTAGTGCCGTCATGTAAACCGGCAGCGTCCATGAACCACCTGTTACCTCGATGGCAGGAGGCGGTATTGGAATCGGGGAGATGCCAACGCTCCCGCCGTTAGCAACCTTGGTTGGGGGTGGCGTGCAGTTCATAGACAGGGTGAATGATCCGGGGAAGGAACCGGTTGTAAGCCCCAAGAAGCTGTAGCCGAAAGCCGTTTCTTGTTTCAGACCGTCCCAGCCCATAGTGCCAACCGTAATCTCGATTGCGTTGACTGTTGTAACGGGCACGATAGGTTCCGGCGGCAACCGAAAAGCTGCGCCCGCCTTGTTCTGGGCCATAACGCCAGCGCCGAATCCGGACAGAAGCATGAAGACTACGGTCAACAGAATGTGTTTGCTTGTTTTCATTGGATTATCTCCTCTTATGATTGTTGCCCTATTTGCGGTTGCCCAGCCTTAACGCAATCTTCCCAAGTATTGGATAATGCCGAACGAACTTACCTGTCACGCTGACAGTCCGCGCTGACGGGGGGAAAATACAGAACGAGTGATCAATTTTGGTGAGCGCCAATCGCAATGCGTTTCGTTTCGGGTGCTGTGCTCACTCCTTCTTCGATTTCAAACTTCCGATGCTCGCACAGATCTGAAGTGCGATCGTTGTGCCCTCAGATAGTATTAGGAATTGAGTGATCTACACGTGAGGACAATGATGATTCTTCGCAACTCAAACGGGCGAGAGAAACCTCGGGAGATGTCGACAGGCCTGGCTCTTTTGCTTTTTGGTAACTGTCTTACAAAAGAAGTGAGTCTACGGGCCAAACCTATAACGGTACTCGGCGGAAACCAGAAACGCCTTCACCATTTCAGCGTTGACGAAATTTCCGTTGAATTGATTCAGCTTGGTCAGCCAGAAGTTGTAACCGTCGAAGTTGAGGCCTAGTTCCGGCGCATCGTTTGGATTGCGACGTAGATACCCAAAATATTGCGTCAGCACAAACGCTCGATTCAATTCCTGTTGGGTGAAGATTCCGTTTTCAGCCACGCGTCGCAGCACGCGTGCGCGGGCAGCCATGTCGGTAGTTGTTGCGGCGGAGCCAAATTCATTGATCGCAGCGTTGCGCTCCGCCGTTGTGGGCGTGACGCCGGCGTTGGCATAGAGCGCATCAACGAATGCAGACGGTGACGTGGAACTTGGAAAGCGGGCGAGAAAGCGAACTCGCGAGACGAAATCCAGCGCGAAGGCCTGCTTGTTATTTTCGAGTTGAGCTTGCCAATTGCCAACGCCGACGATGACGCCCTGCTCCATCTGCTGAGTATCAGGCAGAAACTCGTTCAGTGTGAATGGCACTGGCGCGCCGGCCAAATTTCCATACGCCGCTTTGTAACTGCGATAGACAAGGTAGCCAGTCTCCTGGAATTCGATGGAGAGAAAGAAAGCGGCAGACACATTTACTCGTTTGTTCTCGATGCATATCTGATTGGTGCCACAGGACGTGATCTCATTCGTCCAAAAGGCAAGCCCAGCCGAATCAGGTTCGCGATTCAGAAAATCAATATAATGCTGACGTACAAACGCCCCTGCCTGATCGATTGGGTTGGTCCCGTTTGCTGCATCATTGTCGTTGATGGTTACAGTCGCGGTGCTGGGCGAATTTAGATTTGCACCTATCGCATTGCTGAGGCTCACGGTGAAACTTTCGCTGTTTTCGGCATAAGAGTCATCGACAATGGGAACCTGGACCAACCTAGACGTTTCACCGGCCGCGAAATGCAACGTACCGAGCGTTGCCAGGTAGTCGCATCGCGAAGAAGCATCACTTCCCACGACGTTGCAGTTGCTCGTTCCCGCAAAGTCGTTGGTTGCGTAATCCACTGTGACTGCAGCGGAAGCATCCCCAGTGCGCGTGACTGCAACCTGCGCACTCGCCGAGCCTTCGCTGATAACATAAGTCGAAGCGCCAACCTGCAAGGTGCTCGCCAAATCTATCTCGGGAGCGGTCGTCAGAGCCTTTCCCACGTCGACACGCTTGTCGGGGGTTGGTCCCTCAATTCGAACAGTTTGTCGTTCGATGTGATCGACAATTTTTCTGTTGGACAAGGACGGAAAGGCGGCATGGACCAATGCAGCTTCAGCTGCAACTATCGGCGCCGCCATTGACGTTCCACTCCAAGTCCCAAACTGACCGTTGGGCACCGTGCTGAGAATGGACTGACCTGGACCAGCTACTTGAACCCACGAACCACGAGTTGAAAACCCGGCCAGTACGTCCTGCGAAGTTGAAGCGCCAACTGCAATCAAGCCCTTCACGTTTTCCGCTGCGGGAAAGTGTTGGGTCGTGTCGGCATCATTGCCGGCGGCTGCAACCACTACCAAATTCGGATTTGCTGTCGCGGGGAAATCGTCTTCGCCTGGCGCGGGCACGTCGTCGCAAACTCGCGACAACACACTGCTCAACAGTTTTGTATGCCGCAGCGTTGCCAGGCTGAGGTTGATAACATCAGCGCCATCGTTAGTGTTTGGGTTATCGTCAGGATCTACGGCGTAACGCAGCGCTTCAGCAATAACCCAAACATTTCCTACGCCATGTTGGTCCAGCACTCTAATCGGGATGACCTTCGCCTCTGGTGCAATAAGCGCGATCAAACCAGCGACGTGCGTTCCATGGCCCCACGGTCCGGTTTGTAAACTTCCAACCTCGCTTGGGTCATTATCGTTGTCAACAAAGTCGTAGCCCGGCAACAAGTGTCCTGCTAGTGCCGGATGAGTGGCATCAACTCCTGTGTCAAGGACAGCTATCTTGATTGGGCCGTTGGGTCCGGTGCCACGGTTAACCTGGTGTGCTGCGGACAAGTGAATAGTCTGCGGTGCCCATTGCGTTGTGAAAGTACTCGGGTCGCCTACACTCCAGCCGTTGCCAACGCTCCAACCATTGCCCCCACCTTCGGGGGGCTTCTCTACGAAATTAGGCTCAGCAAAAACGACGCGTACATCAGCCACCAGCGCAGTAACACGAGCCGTAACGGCGGCGCCGTCAGTAATTCGTAGACGATAGATTGGTCTGGATCCAAATTGGTCGAGCGGGTTGGGATCGAGGGAATGCTGCGAAGCAATGGCGGCAAGATCCGATGCATTGGCCAGCTTTACGACGACCTCGCCGGCCACGAATTCTTCATCGCCGGCGTCAGCTCGCACGACAACTCCTGCTCGCCCGCCAGTCAGCGATGAAAACGCAAGAAGCAGACCAAATAAGAACGTGATTTTACGAACCACTAATTATTCCTGTCTCGAAGGTATTAGATTGAACCGAAGTTTGCGTCCGCAAAAGTCCCCTCGCTAAAGTGTTCCCCTCTACAGTGCAGCCAAGCCCGGACAAAATACAGACCCGACAACTTTTTCGGCGCTCCACCCCTGATTCTGCTGCAAGAAAAGTGCCGGACGGCTTCCGACGAGCTGAAGCCTGATATGGTTGGGTTTAAGGGAAACGCGTTGCGGATTCTCACCCGGCCTGAGCAAACATCCCCACGATGCAAAGAATAGTCATCAGTCTGGTAGCGCCTTAGCAGAAACACATCTTTAGTTCAGTCGGAGCAGCGGACTAGCCAGATGCGACTCCTGGTGTGATGCGGCACCGCCAGTATTACCACCTCCCTACCAACACGAATGGCGACCAGAAAAACGGGTGGCGAATTGTTTTCATAACGCTCAGTTGTGCGTAGCGTAATGCAGTAGCGGGAGATCCTGTTTCGATCAAATTCTTGTAGAACTCAGCCATCAATTCAGCCGTAGCATCGTCGTCAACAGTCCAGAGGCTGATCAGTAGCGATGGCGAACCCGCCGCGAAAAAGCCGCGCGCCAGCCCGATTAATTCATCACCCGGCGCCACGGCACTAACGCCCGTTTCGCAGGCACTCAGTGTCACCAGCGAACAATGAAGGTTCAGGTCATAAGTCTCCCGTACCGTCAGCCAGCCGTCGCCGAGTTTCAAGGACGAGAACAACGGATTGTCCGGACGAAATTGACCGTGACACGCGAGATGAACCACATCGGCAAAGGGCGCCTGCCTGCGTAAAGCCTTTATGGTTGCCTCCTCATCCAGCAAGGCGATTGTTTCCGGGAACAGCGGAGAGATGGTCTCAATCTCGTCGCGCACTCGAGGAGTCTGCTCAGCCGCCACCCCCAATAAGAGAGCCTTGCTCAAATTTCTTTCGTCGCGACGCAGACACTGTTGGAGCACGAGGGCGCTGGGCGCGTAGGAAACTTCGCATCGCTCAATCAGATAAATATTGCCGTCGTGAAGTGCCTGGAAAGGAAGATAGTGGAGCGTCCGGTGCGGCACGATTACCAGCCGGCGCTGTCCAATTCGATCTTCAATCGACCGCAACAGCAGATCGTAAAGTGATTGAAGGTGACGTTGCGCGCGGCGCTCAAGGGCCGGCAAGTGTCGCCGCATTCTTTCAGGGCCATGACGTAGCGCATCAATCTGGAAGCGAAGTTGACCAAGTTCGTTAGTGGCCGCTGCCTCGCTGCCTAGATTCCGAATTACCTCGATGCTTTCGCTAGTTATTACGAAAGCCATTAACTCGTCATCTATGGTCGCGTATTCCACGAGCGCCGTATCCGAACCGAGACCGCGCTGCAATTCGGCGATATCCAACGCTTCGACTTGGGTTACAATTCTGTCGCCTCGATGCTGGATCTGGCGCATGATTTCCGAGGTTTGCCGCTCCCGATCGCGAATGGCTTCTTGTACAGTTTGAATCTCAGCATCATTTAACCGAGTTTCAGATGACGGACGATTGATCCTGTTGTACAGATAGTTCAGTGCCTGGCGTAGCTCTTCGAGTTGCTGCAACAGATCGCCTTCGAATGAATCGCGAGGCCTTATTTGCAGGCTCAAGTTACCACCAAGCGCGTCCACGAGGGCGCGCGCGCGGGCCCTCTCAACGTATCCGAAAGCTTCTGCAACTCGACCCGATTTCCCCTCTCCCGTCTCAAGACAAATCCGCACCAGTTCGGTATAGGGGACCAACTTATCTGAAAAGAAGGCGGTGCGAAATTCTTCGCCCGGCAGTGGCCCACGCAATTCTTCAATCACGCTGATCGCGTTCTTGAACGCTTGCTCCGCCGAGTTAGTATCGCCCACCGTCAACGCGAGCAGGCCGAGAGAGGTGCTGCAGCGTTCAACCACCTGCGGTTGTCCATTGACCGTTGCTTCGCGAAGTGTTTGCTCGAGAATTGTTTTGGCTTCAGTGGTGTGGCCCTGTGCGCGCTCAGCTTCGCCCCGCAGCCACTGCGCGAGCCATAGCTTGTTCCGACTGCCGGAGCGAGCGAGTTGCGGCTCAGCTGCCGCAGCGCTCCGGACCGCCGCGTTGTAGTTCCCTTGTTGGTAATCGAGTTGGGCCAGGGTTAGCGCAACCATAGCCTCGCCGACTTCGTTTCCTTCGGCCAAATAAAGCCGGCGCGCGGCGGTTAGCAGCTCGTGCGCTTGCGCCAGGTGTCCAAGTAGAATTGCAGCACGTCCGTAATAAGCCAACGCGCGCGCCTGCTCTGCTCGCATCCCCAACTCAGAAAACTGCGGGATCACTTTTTGATAAATCGCCTCGGCTTCTGGCACCAGATTCAGTTCCAGATAAGCATCCGCGATCTCCTGCTCGGCCGTAGCCGACTGATGCGGCATGCCGAGCGAGGTATAACGGCGTCGCGAGCGCTCTAAATAATCCAGCGCCCGATCGTATCGGCCCTGAAGCAATGCAAAGGTGCCAATGTTACCTTCAATCTCGGCCTGGGTAACCGGAACCGCAGCCAGCTCAGCCTGTCGTACAGCTTGTTCATAGAGTTCTTCCGCAGATTTGAACTTGTGGAGCAGAGCGTGAGTGTTGGCCAGGCAGTTGTTGATGGTAGCCAGTTGTTTCTGATCGTCGACAAGCGTGAAGCGCTCGCGAGCAGAACTCTGAAACTTGTCGGCCTCGTGGTAGCGATCTCGGCGAAAGTGCAAATTGCCGATATTGTGCTCAATTTTGCCCGCAGAGAGTACATCGCCATCGGCGACGAAGACTTCGCGGGCTCGCAAGCCACACTCAATAGCTTCGTCGTAACGGCCAAGGAGTGCCAAGGCAATCAGTTTACTGACCTGCGTTTCGCTTGCGGTATGAAGTCTATCAAGGGCGAGAAACCGTCCGTGAGATTCGTCGAGCTGCTCGACGGCGCGTTCCAACTGACCCTGCACTAATGCTTCCAGACCGGAGCTCCAGGCGCGCAAAGCTGTGATTTGAGGATCGGGATTGAACTGAACGAGGACCTTGAGTGCTTCGGCTGCTGCAAGTGCACGGTGGGGCTCGGAACTCCAGCCGCCGAGGCATATGTCTTTTAGTAGGTAAGCAAGTTCAACATCGCCGAGCGCAGAGTTATGCCGAAGCAATGCTTCACGTTCCGCATTGCTCGCCTCGACGAGGAGCGCCGCCAGCTCTGCATGCTGCATTACAGTCCCTATGTTCTATGCCCTCAGCTCCAACTGAGGAATTTCCACTTCTAGGTTTCCTAATCGCAAACGCACTCTATAACTGCCTGCTGGTACCGGCGGCAGGATGAATTCACATAGATCGTTGAGGTCGGCCGCTGTCAATTCACCACTTCGTCCTTCGAGCTCGATGCGCCCCCCGACGCAATCCTCGCCCAGCACCTGTCCCGTTACGATCCAATTCTCCTGCTCCGGCATTATTCTGAGATCAATATCATTCTCCTCGGCCGAATAGAGCAACTGTCGCGAAGTTGACTGGCCTGACCGAACGCCAACCGGCGCAAGATTTGAACTACTGTCAAAACTCAAAGCAGCAACGATGCGCTTCAATAGCGACGGCTCTCGAGAATTCTCGCGTCCCCTGAAAATATTTACCGCGTAAGCGAGTATATCGCGCGGCGCGTCGGTGGCAGTATCAGTCTTCATCAACCCCAACACTTGTTCCACACGCTCGACTTGTTGAGCGCACACTGAGCAGCTGGAGAGGTGTGCCATAGAAGCGGTTCGTTCGTCTGCGGCGGCTCGCTTTTCCGCGAGGTCTACCAGCTTGGCAAAGGGAATGTGTTGAGAGTCAATCTTCATATTTCCACCTGGAGGTTTGCCGTTTCAATGCCGGTTCAAACCTTTATCACGCCCGAACAGTGCGCCGCCTCAAGGTCAAAATACATTTTGCGTTATTGTTTATCCAATAAACGAAGCATTTTTTCCAGGCAGCGAGCCCGAGTCGGGCCGACGCGGCCCTCAGAAATCCCCAGTGATATTGCTATTTCTGAGTAAGAAGGCGTTTCTGAATGGTAGAACAGCATGGTCAGCAGTTTACGGCAGCGTTCCTCAAGGGCAGCGAGAGCCGTGCGAACGTGGTGCTGCTCTTCGAGTTTTTGCAATGTTTCATCGGGTAACGGCGAACCGTCGGGAATCCTCGCCAGTTCTTTTCCGTCTTCATCTCCCGCGTTGTGTATTTGAGTCGTCAGCTTGTCTTTAGAAATCAATCGCCAGGTCTTGAATTTCGCGGTCGTCACCAGCCACGCATGCAGTCGATCAGGGTCATCTATGTCATTGACCTTCTGAAAGAGCGTAGTGAAAACCTCCTGAAAAACTTCAGCAGCTTGATCTTCGTCCAGGCCAGCTCGCCGTGGGATCGCATAAATCAACCGCTGATAACGATTGACCAACGCTTCCCAAGCCGCTTCGTCACCGCGACGGCAGGACAACAGCAAATGCTTGTCAGTAGGTTCCATTCAGCGAGATATCCCAAGGTCGTTTCCACAGCGAGAATAGGGTCGATGGCCATACTTGTCTAGAGCTTCAGCCGCTACCGGTAACGCAAACTGTTAGTTTGTGTGCGAGTTGGCACAGAGCCCCATCAACCGTCAAGCAGGGCCAATAAAAACGCCGGACTCAGTTGCCTCACCGATTTTTCCATCAAATGTATTTCCTGATGAACTATCGACACTGTTGATTAGGCGCTGGTTATCCCGTCGCCAAAGTTTTAGTAAATCCGGGAGATAGAAATGAAGAACAGAAATTCGGCCGTGTCAAAACCAGACTACCGTTCACTTTTACGCAATACTTCATTGGGTGCTGCCTTGATCGTATGCGTTTTAGCGGTCTCGCTGATCGCAGTGAAAGCTGACGGTGGAAACTCAGACGTCGTAACCAACATTGAAGCGGACCTCGCGGGCGCTGCTATTAATGGCCTGATTCCAAGAGGCGAGGCTGAGGCCAAAACCTTTGTGGATGGAAACCCCAAATTCGAAATCCATGTGACCAACGTCAACCTGCCGGACGGTACGCTTCTGAATGTCGCTGTGGATGGTACTCAGGCAGGAACGCTACGGCTTATTGGACTGACCGGCGAGTTTGAAGTTGAGACAAGAGAAGGTCAGCCCGTTCCGCAAGTCAATTCCCGCACACGCGTTGTCGTCAGCAACGCGGCGGGCAACACAATTGTTGCCGGATCCTTTTCCAACATTCCTCCGCCAGGAGCGACCCCAAGTCCGACGCCGAGTCCAAATCCGGACGGCGAGATCCGGCTTGAATCGCGCTTAGCGGGAGCGGCGATTAACGGCCTGCTGCCGAAGGGCCACGCTAAGTTTCGGTCGCGCTCGAATGGTCGGCGGCAACTTAACGTTGAAGTGGAAAAAGTGAATCTGCCGGCGGGAACAGTCTTAAACGTTCTTGTCGATAACACGAATGTCGGACAAATCACTCTTAGTTCAAACCTCGAGAACGAGTTGGAGTTGGAGAGCGAACATGGCGCCATAGTTCCAAACATCACGCCCGCTTCGACGGTGGTTGTCACTGACGCGCAGGGCAAAACCATCTTGAGCGGAACTTTCAACACGGCTGCGAACCCGATCGCGGGTAACGATATTGACGATAGTCACTACTTTGTCGAACAACACTATCGCGACTTCTTCGACCGCGAGGCGGATGATAGTGGTCTCGACTTCTGGGAACATCAAATCACGAGTTGCGGCGACGATTCGGCCTGCCGCGAGCGAGCGCGGATTAACACCTCCGGGGCTTTCTTTCTCTCCATAGAGTTTCAGGAAACTGGTTACTTGCTGTACCGATTCAACAAGTCGTCGTTTGGAACGATGCCGCGTCGCAACGACTTCCTGGTCGAGATGCAGGCAATCGCCCAAGGCGTGGTCGTCGGTCAAACTGGTTGGCAGCAAAAGCTGGAGGACAACAAACGAGAGGCCGCAGAACGGTGGTCTCATCGCGATGACTTCCGCGCTCGGTTCGATGGCAGGTCCAATAGTCAGTTTGTTGACGATCTCTTTGCTAGTGCAGATGTCACACCTGGTCAACAGGAGCGACAGGATTTGATTAACGGGCTGAATGCGGCGCTCGAAACTCGAGGATCTGTTTTGCGCAAGGTCGCTGAGAACGCAGAGCTGACTCGTAAGGAGAACAATCCGGCGTTCGTGCTTATGCAGTACTTCGGTTACCTACACCGTAATCCGGATGAGGGCGCTGATCACGATTTGAGCGGCTTCAACTTCTGGCTCAGTAAGCTGGACGATAACGGCGGCGATTTCCGTAGAGCCGAGATGGTCAAAGCCTTTTTGGTAGCGGGTGAATACCGTGATCGCTTCCAGTGGTAGGCAGACAATGCCGGAACTTTTCAGTTCTGAATAACAATGAAAAGGCGCGCCCACGGGCTCGCCTTTTTCATTGACATTACAGGTCGTCACGCCCTACCGCACACCCACTGTTCTGCCTAAACCTTATTTTGTGAAGTCGGTCCCGTGGAATAAGCACTGTTTGCTGCTTCAGAGAGTCGTGCGTAAAGAATGGAAGGTGTATTTTGGAGGTTCATAGACACCAAGAAAGCAAAAGAGCTGCAACCAGCGGGGTTAGAGGATTGGTGCCGAAGCTGGAACTCGACTCCCACTACGGTGCATTAGTCGGTCAGAAAACCTGCGGCTGAACGAGTCAGTTAGGTGCGTTACCAGTCCGCGAGTGTCCTTGCTAAATACTTGAACCTCCTTGACCTAGAGTTGATATGCCGAAGGGGGGAAACGACTCCTTTGCTTCGTGTAACTTATTCGCCCCAAAGGAGTTCCCCGCAACTGGTTAACACCGCTTGGCTTAAGGAATTTCTCTAAAGTCTCTCTGATTCTCTATAGTCTCGCTGGTGCTCTCCAATAATAGACACCAAACAGACACCAAATGCCCGGACTCATATTCCGAATCAGCCTCCTAAACACGCCTTTATTGCATCTAGAGAACCACTAACGCGGTTAGTGGCACAAAAGGCTTCAACTTGAGAGCCCTACTGTGTCAACGCCGTCCCGGCTCAAATCGTGTAGCGCCCATGCTTTCCTAACGCCGTAACAATAACCTAGCTGCTAGAGAAGTCACATCTAAGGTGAACAAATTGAACAAACTGTCAGCGGAGTCTGCCAAAAGTCTGCCAAGCCTTCCTCACGGACTGCCTGTTCCTTGCGACCTTAGTGTTGACTGTCTACATAATCCTGCCGGGCAATTGCCCTCACAGCGCTCCATTTAGACGTACAAAAGGAGCGACGGTCGAGACCAATCCAAACCAGGGTTCCGGCGTTCAAAGGATTGAGTTATGCCAACGCAGAAACCAAACTTCACGCCTCTAACTTAAACATTCGATTGTTGGCAACGCGTTACGACTTGCCACTTCAGCCCGAGGTGATTGTCGACCAAAACTCCCAGCCTGGAGAGGAAGTTGTCTCTGGTTATCCTGTTGGCGTTGCCATCTCGAGAACCGATCACCAGTCAGGGTGCGTAACGGCAAGACTCTTAACACGGGTAATCCGACTTCGGAAACGCTAAGGTGATCAGGGAAGATTAGAAACTGACTTAGGGGACCGCAATGGAGTACCCATCCCAAACTGAACTTAAACACTCACGCCAATAAGGTATGGGTCGCGGTCGGGAAAGATGCGCTTATGTAGCTTATGCGATATAGGGTGCCAGATGAATTTCGATAAATTCCTGCCCGGCTGTCGCTATGACTTACGCCGCACAATCTCCACCGAGCAGTGCGCTCGCGCCGATACGGCTGATGAAACGCTGCCGAGCAGCAAGCGCTCTATACCTCGAGTTCCTTTCGCACCGACGAACACACAATCCGCACCCCACGTTTCCGCTTCTTCTATTAGTTGATCGGCCGGGCTGCCTCTGCTGATCATAACTGCCGCATCCAATCCAGCCGAGCGCAGTTTGTCCGCTGCAGGTTGGAAGATTTTTCGAACCTCATCCCAGTTTTCTTCTTCCTCAACTTCGATCCATCTCATGATTGAAGGCTGGGATGGGTCGGGGGTGAGTGCCATCACCGTATCAACCACCGCGAGCAATCGCACCTCAGTACCCTTCGGCCACTCGCGCCGGCACACGGCGTCAATTGCAGCGCCTGAATCTGAAGAACTATCTACGCCAATAATGAGCCGAAGCGGGGCTTCGGTGGTTCGGCTATGCCCGCGTGCGACGCGGACTGAGCAACTTGCCTCGTACAGAACCCTCTGCGAAACACTGCCAAGGATCAAACGCCCACCAAGAACCGAGTGACCGCTTGCACCCAGAACGATTAGGTCAGGCTCCCATTCATCCGACTTCCGGATGAGTGCCCATGCCGGCGAGTCAGCGATCGTCTCCGGAGTTATTCGCCATCCTGAGAATCTCGCGAGAAGTCGTTCACTTGCGCGTTCGGCCATTAGCTGCGCTTGCTGAACCTTTTCTTCAGCACGTTTGTGCGCTCGCCGAATCGCTTCTGACTCATACAATGGAAACTCCCGATCCGTCTCATCACTTAGCGGCGGCGGCACGAATACGTCCGCGATGGTCATTACGACGACCTCGGCCGCTTTCGGGAGTCCAGCGTTTTCTAAATCTCGAAGCGCGGAATCGGCGCACTCAGAGCTGTCATACCCCACTAGGATTTTCATCTTTTCGGTCATCTTAGTGGCCTTTCCCACACGCCGCGGTTTTGCCCAACTCCAGAAGCACCTTATCTTAAATCTCCTGGTTAGTTGGTCCGAATATCTCTATGCAGATAGATGCTATCGCTACCCTGGTTCTTTAGTGGATATGTTGGCATTGCGACAACGAACGACCTCGACAGAACACTTCGCGTGAGAAACCACCGACTGTGACACTGAACCCAGAAGGAAGCGTTCCCAGG
>JBOGOP010000027.1:0-33708 GCA_050747225.1 Pyrinomonadaceae bacterium | reverse complement strand
GTTTTGAGGCGTGTAAGTGGTAAACACGCCCGCTTCATATTTGACCAACCAGTTCTCATCTGTGACCGCCCAAAGGACGGCCTGGCGATCTTCAAAAAGCATGTCGAAACGATTGCCGCCGATTCCTTTCGTATTGCCTCGATTGAATACCGTGAACTTCAAGCCATCAAAACGCACGAGTCCGTCGTAAGTGGCCAGCCAGAGATAACCATCGCGTGTTTGCAGGATCGCGTTAACAGCGTTTTGGGGCAGGCCGTCGTCTGTCGTCCAATGATCGAATTGATATGCAGGTTGAGACTTTGGCTGTGAGACAACAACAGCACACGCGAGCAATCCTTCCAGAAGAACACCCGCACAAGCGCAGATGACCCGGAAGAATCTTTTTGGATTAAGCGAAATGATAGGCATAGCCAAGCTCGTTTTGCTGGTAGGCTAGCAGCCAGCACCACTAACTTCAACAATCATACCTTGGGTAGAGTTTTTGGCGAGGACAGTCATTTCGGGCAATAACCTGTCGGTCGTAACGGGTTTGCACTGGTGTAATATCTCGCTAACACTGCGCCGCGACACTCCCTGCAAGCGGGCGAGTTCGCCCTGGGTCAATCCGGCTGCCGGTAAGACATCCTCGCGTAAGATCTCGCCAGGATGCGTGGATCGCCGCTTTCGGTTGTTTAGCATTGATTCCTATCCTCAATGGTAATCTTCGAGATCAACATCGAAGGCGTCTTCGCCTTCAAACTTAAAGGTCACGCGCCAGTTGCCACTCACCGTAACGCTCCCAAAGAAGTACTCGCACAAGCTTTATGCCACGCAAGAAGCCAATAAAACAGTGGGACAGCGGTCGGAAAAGATGCGTTTATGTGCTCCTTAAAGCTTCTCAAACGAACCAAACTGTCAAGACTTGCCAGTTTCAAGCGATCGGAAGCAAATGCGCCGGGCGGTCGAGCGGCTGCGAGAACCGCCAGCACGGGTGGTAGAATTCCGGGCAGCAGGCTGAGAACTACATCAACGTTACATCATCCGGCCATTTTGGCCACTGACGTGAGCGACGGAAAGAACGCGTAATGCTTGAGAGCGCGAGACTTAGCACAGATGCCGGGGTGGCGAAATGGCAGACGCTACGGACTTAAAATCCGTTGACCGTAAGGTCGTGTGGGTTCGACTCCCACCCTCGGCACCAATCACATCAACAACTTACAACTAACTGCTCACTTGCTTCTCGATTCACGCAACGGAGTAAACTCCGTTGCGCTACTGTTTGGGCTAAGATTGCTGAGTAAAATAGTCAATCGCCTTCGTTGCGGCTAGCCCCATCAAGTCGGGGCACGACTTTAAACCAGTTCTGTATGTCGATTCCTGAGACAACATCTGCAGAAGGTTTCAAACGATTTGTCGGCGGTGAATGTTTGTTCGCACCTCGCGGCGATGCATGGCGAGATCTCAAAGCCTGGATAGTATCCCTGCCGCCTGAAGGACATACGCTGCCACTCCCGTCGGTCAGCGAACCTTTCCTCGCCTGGACTATGTCAGGTGAGGTGGATTTTCAGGAGCGCGAACCCAAACAGCCTTGGATCACGAACCGAATCAAAAGAGGATCTTTCTTTCTAACGACAGGAGGCGCTCCATACGCTGTCCGCTGGCGGGCGGTGACAGCCGAACCGTTCCAAGCCATGTACGTGTTCATCGAGTTGCCGGTCCTGGAGCGTGCCTTGGAAGAGGTCTACGGAGCAGATGCGGAGAAAGCACAACTGCGAGACATTTCAGCTTTCACGGATGATGCGTTGAACGCGTTCGTAGAAAGACTGCGCGATGAGTTGATGCGAGAAGAGGCGAGTCAGCTTTTCGTCTCAGGGATCGCGCATGCAATCGCAATCCATATTGCTCGCAATTATGCGGAACGCATCGATGCGCGTACATCAAGCCCATCGCTTCCAGGTTATAAACTCAAACGCGTAACTGACTGGATGGCCCAACACATCACCGAAGATCTCAATCTTGATCAATTGGCGGCTCAAGTCGGATTGAGCAAGTTTCACTTTCATCGGCTCTTCAAGCGGGCTATCGGACTTTCTCCTTCACGATACCAAATCGATTTGCGCATGAATGAAGCGCGACGGCTGCTTCGTGAAACCAAGGGGAGCATTGTCAATATTGCACTCGATGTTGGTTATACAAACCCCAGCCACTTCGCCAAGCTGTTCCGCAGAGAAAACGGCTTAACGCCAAGGGAATACCGTCAGCAGCGCTAGCGGTGGAGCCCACCTTACACTCACAAATCCAAAGCAATCTGCACGAATTCCGAATGGTTTCGGGAGGATTTCGGCTCATTGTGATCTGAGCAATATCGCAACAGGTCGAGCAAGAACGCATGCGACAAGCTGGCGTGGGCCATCTAGAATTGCACCTATCACAGCGGTATCAACGGAGGTAATTATCATGCGCGCAGCAGTCATGTTTGGAACTGGGGACGTTCGAATCGAGAACCTTCCTGACGCTCGCGTCGTTGCGCCGACTGACGCTCTGGTACGGGTGACGCGGGCTTGCATCTGCGGAAGCGATCTCTGGCCGTACAAGTCTATGGAGCCCAGCGACAACGGCGTTGTCATGGGACATGAGGCTATCGGACAAGTCGAAGCGGTTGGAGCTGACGTTCGCACAATCAAAGCAGGCGATTTCGTGGTCATGCCGTTCGCGTGGTCTGACGGCACGTGCGAGTTCTGTCGGGAAGGGCTACAGACGGCGTGCGTCCACGGCGGCTTCTTCGGCAATGAGGAGATCGCCGGGGCACAGGCGGAAGCGGTACGCGTTCCTCTGGCAGACGGGACGCTCTACGCCGTGGATGGTGGAAGAGATGAGGCGTTGTTGCCGTCGCTGCTCACACTCTCAGATGTGATGGGTACCGGGCATCACGCGGCCGTCGCCGCAAGGGTCGCTCCGCGGAAAACCGTGGCGGTCGTGGGCGATGGCGCGGTCGGACTGTGCGGTGTGATCGCGGCAAAACGCCTGGGAGCTGAGCAGATCATTATCCTGGGTCACCATGCCGACCGGATTTCGCTGGCCAAAGATTTCGGCGCGACGGACGTCGTGAGCGAACGAGGCGAGGAGGCCATCGAGTGCGTCCGCGAGCTAACAAAGAGTCTCGGCGCGCATTCGGTTCTGGAATGCGTAGGCACAGAGCAGGCGATGCTCACGGCTGTCAGCATCGTGAGAGCGGGTGGTGCGGTCGGACGCGTCGGTGTTCCTCACTACGAGGCAATACCCTTGGGCGAGCCGACCTTCTACAACAACATCACCATCGCGGGTGGTCCGGCGCCGGTGCGGGCTTACATTAAGGAGCTGCTGCCGGACGTGCTCGAAGGTCGAATCGAGCCGGGCCGCGTCTTCGACCGGCTAGTCGGCCTTGACGGAGTGCCCGAAGGCTACCGCGCGATGAACGAGCGCGAGGCGCTCAAGGTAATGGTTAAGCCCTGAGGCCACGAGCCAAGAAAGCATCGAGTGAAGGAGTAAGAGAATGGAGATCAAGAGGAGCGGTTCACAACCATCGGGCAAAGGGCCGGAAGAATACTTCACCGGCAACGTCCGCATTGACCCACTCATGCAGGCCGGAGCGCCTGCGCGGAACTCATGCGCCCTCGTCACCTTCGACGCGGGCGCGAGATCGGCGTGGCATTGGCACCCGCTTGGGCAAACGCTCGTCATCACTCAAGGCTGTGGCTGGGTGCAGAGCGAGGGCGGTCCAAAGGTAGAGATTCGAGCAGGCGACGTGGTCTGGTGTCCTCCGCGTGAGCGGCACTGGCACGGTGCCACGTCAACAACTGCTATGTCGCACATCGCTTTTCAGGAGGCGCTTGAGGGAAAGAACGTCGAATGGCTGGAGAAGGTCAGCGACGAGGAATACCAAGCGTAACTTAGCTTCGATGAAGCGGAACAATGCCACACGTCATCATCAAGCTCTGGCCCGGAAAGTCCAAACAGCAGAAAAGTACACTCGCGGAAGAGATTGCCAAGGAGGTAACGAAGGGCTTGCTCGACGGCGAAGAGTCAGTATCGGTCGCCATAGAAGAAGTGGAGCCGCAGGACTGGGCCGAGAAGGTATATCAACCCGACATCATTAATAACTCGGAAAACCTTTACAAAAAACCGGGCTACAGCATGTGAACGGGTAACGCTGGCTCACTGGATAAGGAACGACGTCAGGCGCGAAAATTCAAAATGAAAAGAAGAAGAATTCCAGTCGTCCTAGCTCTTGTCTTTTTATTGGTAATCAGCTCAAACGAGATGAACGGACCAACGAACATGAATAACAGTCAAACCCTAAACGCGAAAGAACAGAGCATCGTGACCATTTCCGCCTTTACGGCGACAGGCGATTTGGAGCAATTGCGAAAGGCCTTGAACAAGGGTCTGGATGCAGGGCTGACCGTTAATGAAATCAAAGAGGTTCTCGTTCACCTTTATGCCTACTGCGGCTTTCCGCGCAGCCTGAACGCCATTAATAAAGCAAGCCGAAACAGCCCGCAAATCGCTGGCGAAAATCATCGGCGCCAATCAAAAGAAATAACAAGAAACATGAATCAAATCATCGTCCTGTTTTTAGTCTTGATAATGATGCTTACGAATTACGAAGCGGTTTACGCACAGCAAAAAGATATGTTGGTGCGCATTTCGGAAATCGAAATAGTTCCCGAACACCTCGACGAATACAAAGGCATCCTGAAAGAAGAATCCGCAGCTTCGGTGAAATTGGAGCCGGGCGTCATCGCTATTTTCCCGATGTTTGAAAAGGAAAATCCCATGCAGATCAGGATTCTTGAAATTTACGCGGACAGGCAGGCCTACGAGTCGCATCTGAAAACGCCGCACTTCCAAAAATATAAAACCACGACTGTGAAGATGGTTAAATCGCTGAAGCTCGTTGATATGGAAGCAATAGATGCGGAGACGATGACGAGAATATTCAAGAAGAGGAAGAGGTAAATGATGAGTTTAGGAGACAGGCAATTCTCAGCAGAAGAGTTAAAGCAGATCGCTGAAACGGATGACCTGCACATCTCTCCATTTCGTGATGACGGGAAGACCTACGGCACGCCGACGTGGATTTGGTCAGTTGTGGTCGACGGCGACCTCTACGTGCGCGGTTATAATGGAAAGAAATCTACCTGGTACCAAGCTGCGGTAAAGCAGAAGGCAGGGCGAATCACAGCAGCCGGCATGACGAAGGAAGTCGGCTTCGAGCCGGCGGAAGGACCGATCAACGATCGCATCGATGACGCGTACCGAACTAAGTACAAAGGCAGTCCTTATCTCCCGCCGATGATTAGTGCACGCGCACGTTCGGCGACGATCAAAGTCATGCCGCGCGAAATGGACGCCTGATGGCCGCACTTAAAACCCTCGAGAGAGCGCGCCTGGAGGAAAGCGACAATCGAGCTGATTGAAAAGAATGAACGGGAATGGAAGCTACACAGGAAAGGTTGCGGAGAAAATATGAGAGTAGGAATTCTTGGATCTGGCGACGTCGCCAAATCTTTAGGCCGTGGCTTCCTCAAGGAAGGTCATGAGATCATGTTAGGCTCGCGTGAGCCGGGAAAGCTGGCTTCCTGGGTGAGCGAAAGCGGCGAAGGCGCGACTAGCGGAATATTTTCCGAGACAGCGAAATTTGGAGAACTCGTGGTTCTCGCAGTTCACGGAACCAAGTCGGGGGAAGCGATCCAGATGGCCGAAGCCGACAATTTCAAGGGCAAGGTCGTTATCGACGCCACGAATCCCCTGGACATGTCAGGTGGTCCTCCGCCCGAGCTCGTCGGCGGCGTTGGCACCTCGGGCGGCGAGCTAAACCAAAGAGCTCTGCCGGGAGCGTTTGTCGTCAAGAGCTTCAATACGGTCGGGCACGGACAGTTTTACAAACCTGAATTTGCGGGCGGCCCACCGGACATGTTTCTTTGCGGTGACGATGCAAAGGCAAAAGAACGTGTGTCGGGCATTTGTAAAGACTTCGGTTGGAATCCCATTGATGTCGGCGGCATTGAGTTGTCGCACTACCTCGAAGCGACCGCGATGATTTGGATCATTACCGCGTTTACAGGTGGCCATTGGAATCAGGCGTTTAAGCTTTTGAGAAAGTGAACCAAGACTCCGTTGATCGTGACGCGAACAAGGAGATGAAAACGGAACGCATAGCATTGGTCACAGGTGCCAATCGAGGCATTGGGTTCGAAGCGTGCCGGCAACTTGCGGCGAAAGGGTTCGTCGTATTGCTCACCGCCCGCGATGCGAGAAAAGCGAAGACCGCAGCGGACGCTTTGAACGGTGCAGGTCGCGTGGAGCCTGTGGTTCTCGATGTCGATAATGCTGACAGCCTCACGAAAGCGGCGGCTGAAGTAGCTAGTCAGCATCAACGTCTCGATGTGCTTATTAATAACGCTGGCATTAATTACGACACGTGGGAGACGGTTGAGAACGCCGACATCGATGGTACGGTAATGGAGACGATCACCACTAACCTGTTAGGTCCCTGGCGCGTCTGTCAGGCATTCCTGCCATTGCTGCGCAAGAGTCCCGGCGGCCGAATCGTCAACGTATCATCGGAATCAGGATCGTTGGCGGAGATGAGAGCGGGTCCGCCTGCGTACCAAGTCACAAAGGCTGCCCTAAATGCGCTGACGCGCACACTCGCGGGTGAACTTCGTGACAGCAAGATTTTGGTGAATTCCGTCTGCCCGGGCTGGGTTACTACCGACATGGGTGGTAGCGGCGGCCGGCCTGTAGCGGAAGGCGCTGCGGGAATCGTGTGGGCAGCAACTCTGCCAGATGGCGGACCTACTGGCGGTTTCTTCCAGGACGGCAAGCCGCTACCATGGTGACAACAACCATTGAAGATGGGGCTAAGATGGTGGCGGGACGTGTTGATATGTAACCAGACGAAGCGATACCTTGACGACCGCTAGGCGCGTAAATACTGGTTCGTATCGTTTGGTAAGACTAGGTGATGCCGCTTCCAACGGACTTAAGATCGGTTGTCCGTAAGGACGTGCGGTTTCGACTCCCACCCTCGGCACCATTGTTTCAATAACTTACAGGCACTCTAGTCGTTTGACTGCGATCAGCGCAACGGAGTTTTGTCCGTTGAGCGCTCATGATCATTCAAATTTCCGGAGAAAATCGCCTTTGTCACAACGGCAATACATCGTCATCCCATTATCCACAGATGATTACAACCCATCGTTCAGTCGCGTTCGAGAGCGACAGTTTGAGATTCCAAATTTGAATGTCAAGGGTTGGCGTCTTACAACTCCATAGATAGCTGCCCTAGTGGGATTACACCAAGCCTTATGGTGTGGGATGCTGCTTCATCCACTCGGCGCGCAACAGAAAACTTCCTTCAGTGACAACGCGATCGCCGGCGCTTAAACCTTCAAGGACGGGATAGACGCCATTACTTTCTGCCCCAAGGCGTACCGGCCGCAGGATAAACTCAGTGGGTTTGACTGTGGCGACAAAAACAATTTGCTGATTCCCGATCGCCTGCATAGCATCTTTAGGGACGACGGGCATTGTTTTTTCCGCGACTCCCAGCGCGCCGAAGGCGACATTAACGTACATCCCAATCTTGAACATCTGTCCCGGGTTGGCGAGTTCAATTCTGACTTGTGCCGTTCGTGTAGCTGGATCAATCTTTGGATCGACATAAGAGACGCGACCGCGAAACACGCGATTAGGATAGGCGTCAGACGTGATGCTCGCGCCGCTGCCAACGCGGACCGTTGCTAAGTCTTTCTCGTAGACCTGACCAACCACCCAAACAGTTGAAAGATCTGTTACGCGTAGCATCTCTTTGTTCGCTTCAATCACTTCGCCGGGATTGACAGAGCGATTAGTAATGGTGCCGTTTGATGGCGCGGTCACTGAAACTTCAGAACTAATCTGGGATGTCGAATTGAGCGCATCGATACGCTGTGCGGTCATGCCCAGCAGAAGCAATTTCTGACGCAGGTTCGCGAGGTTCGATTCAGCTTCGCGATACTGCGAAGTCGCCATTTCCAGATCCTGCCGGCTGGCTGCGCCGATCTCGACCAGCTTCATGGTGCGCATATGATGTCGATGATGTTCGTCAAGAGATGCTACCGCCACGAGGTATTTTGACTGCGCGTCCGCAAGGTCGTTACTAAATACGACAGCGACCCTTTGACCTCGCTTAACGTTCTGTCCGAGTTCCGCACTGACGGCGCGAACGATGCCGCCGACGAGCGACACGATCGGCGTCTCTTTGTACGTGTTGGCTTGTACAACTCCGGTCGCCAATTGTGCCGCCGTTTCGGATGATGGTTGCTCTCCTACGGTTTCAATTCTAAGTTGAACAGTGCGGAGCTGTTCGGGCGACAGAATCAACCGTTGATCTGCGGTGCTGGGAGCTTGCGGAGTTTCTTCAAATGAAACCGAGCGCGGTGCCGGAACTGGTTTTCCTACCTGCCTGGGCCAGAAAAAGATCAGTCCGACTACCACCACCGCGACCAGCGCCAGAGCCCCCACCAGAAACAACACCGTGCGTCGCCGCGCAGCCGATTGACTTGCTGGTTCTGTTCCGGAAGTTTCGGTCGAAACCCGCTCGTCGCTGATTGGTTTGTCAGTTTGTTCATTCATCGCGTTATTAACTCCGTTGCTGCCGTGGCCCGCGCAACCTCAACCCGCGCGTTGTAAACGGCCAGTTGCGCATCGATAAAATCATTTTGCAGTTCGATGAAGCGACGCTGTTCGGCGATAAAATCCAGCAGCGTCTTTGAACCAAGCTCATAAGTCTGTCTGACAACCTCGAGGTTCGCTTTCGCCGGATCGCGCGCGCCCACGCGAAAGATTTCTTCGGCTCGAACTGCGCGATCATACTGCGCGTAGGCTGCGGCGACTTCCCGCCGCACCGTCAACTCTGAGAACTCGCGACGAGACTTTGCTGCTTCTGAATCGGCGATGGCCGCTTCGATCGCGCCCTGGTTCTTATTGCGCACCGGCAGGTCGAGAGAGATCCCAAACTTCAGGAAGTGAAAAACATCCTGTACCGGTTGTAATTGACCATGCTCATTTACGCCAAAGACCGGAAAGCTCGAATTCATTCGTTCGTATCCGGCCGTAAGACTCGCATCCAAGCGCCCTTCAGCCCGTGCCCGCTCAAGTCTGGCCGTCGCCAGATTCTCGTTTGCTCGAAACGCTTGCAAGTCAGCCCGCTCGCGTAAGGCACGGTCAGTGGCTTGGGAAACGGGCAGTAATTGGTCAACGAGGTGATCAAAGTCTCCCTTCAACCGCAACGGTTGTTCGGGCGACATCCCCATCATATTTCGCAGTTCAAACAAGGACACTTCAACCCTACCCGCCGCACTCTCACGCATCGATTTCAATCGGTTAAGTTCCACCAGCGTCATGTTCTGTTCAAGCGGAGGGGTCGCGCCTTCCACGACTTTAGCCGCTACCAGGTTGAAGCTTTGTTGATTAGCTTCGACTAGTTCATCAGTAAACAGTAACTTCAGCGCCTGCGCTAACGCTTCGCCAAACTTCATTCGTACTTCACCGGCGAGCAGACGTCCGCGATTGGCGATTTCGCGTTCACGAACTTCGACTTCACGTTCAGCCACAGCGATGCGAGCGGGACGACGCCCCCCAAGCTCCAGGGGCAACATCGCCGTTGCCATGATGCTGTTGTCTTTGCCTGGAGGAATCTGGCGAGCGCCTTCGACATCCAGTTTCGGATTAGCTCGCAAACGCGCTTGTTTGACCATCGCCCTTGCAGCATCAAGTTCTTTTCGCGCGGCTTCGAGTTCACCGTTATGCGAGACGGCATACTTCACTGCTTCATCAGCAGTAATACCATTGGCTTGGTCGATATAGATCGATGCCTCCGACTTCGTTTGGGTGTTTGCCGGTTGGTTAACGACTTGAGCTGACACCTTCGCGACAGGAATCAACAGCGCGGCAATGATGAACGTTGCAACGAGACTGGCACCGCCTGTTACCCGACTACGGTTTTCCTTTCTTAACCTGCGCTCGTGTATCCAGAAGAAGATGACCGGCGTTACGACGAGCACGTGCAGCAAACTCGACACCATGCCTCCAAGTACCGGCGTCGCCAGGGGTTTCATTACTTCTGAGCCGGCACTCGTGCTCCACATGATCGGTAGCAGCGATGCCACCACTGTAGAAACCGTCATTAGCTTCGGCCGCAATCGGAGCAGTGCGCCTTCTGTGACGGCTTCCAACAATGACGCACGAGTTAGTTGACCAACTTCCTCGCGCTTCCGCACTACGGCCTCTTCCAAATAGATCACCATCACGACAGCGGTTTGCACCGCAGTTCCAAACAAAGCGATGAAGCCAACCCAGACGGCCACGGAGAAGTTGTAGCCCAGGAACCAAAGCAAATAGATGCCGCCCGTCAAAGCGAAAGGCACAGCCATAAGGACGTGAGTAGCTTCGAGCGCCGAGTGGTAAGTGATGTAAAGCAGCGCGAAAATCACGATCAGCACGATCGGAATGACCAGCAGCAAACGGCTGCGCGCTCTTTGTTGGTTCTCGTATTCACCGCTCCATTCCAGGTAATACCCGGTCGGCAACGGCACCTGCCGCGCGATTGCGGCCTTTGCTTCATCAACAAAACTACCGACATCGCGTCCACGCACATTTAGGAGGACAGTACCGCGCAGCAGACCATTTTCACTCGAAATCATCGTCGGCCCCTGCACTTCAGTAATATCAGCAAGCTGAGACAATGGAATCGGTGCGCCGGTTGATGAGGTGATCGGAATCTGCCCTAAGGCTTGAATGCTGCCGCGAAACTGCGGCGCATACCGGACTCGGACAGGAAAGCGACGACGGCCTTCGATCGTTACTGAGAGATTAGTTTCGCCTATGCCTTTTTCAATCGCATCGTTGATAACTAGTTCGTCGATTCCATACCGCGCGGCAGCGGTGCGGTTAATCTTGATGTCGATGTAGGGAGCGCCGCTGATCCGTTCGGCATACACATCCTTTGCCCCGGACACGTTAAATACCACCTCAGCTACCCGACGCGAGATCTCTTCCAGCTTATTCACGTCGTTCCCGAATACTTTTATGCCGACTTGGGACCGAATGCCGGTCGAGAGCATGTCAATGCGGTTCTTAATCGGCTGAGTCCAGATGTTTGTGACGCCCGGCATGCGCAACTTCTCATCGAGTTCGGCGATCAGCGACTCACGCGTGAGTCCAGCGCGCCATTGCTCGACCGGCTTCAAGTGCACCACTGTTTCCGTCATGTTCGTCGGCGACGGATCGGTAGATGTTTCCGCCCGACCCGCTTTACCGACAGCCCATTCGACTTCAGGAACGCTTTTCAGAATTTCGTCCTGCCGGCTGGTGATCTTGAGCGCTTCATCGATGGAAATCGCCGGATCGGTGACCGGCATGAACATCAAATCGCCTTCATTCAACGGCGGCATGAACTCTTTGCCGATGCCACTTGCCAGAAGAATCGCGCCGCCGAATAGCAAAGCCGCAAAGCCGACCGTTATCACCCGATGGTTCAATGCGAAGCGCAGCACTGGCCGATAGATGAAGTGCAAAGCTCGCATCACCGGGTTTGCCTGCTCGGCGTGGAACTTGCCGCGCAACAGCAGCGTGCAGAGCACTGGAACCAATGTGACGGCGATAATCGTGGCTCCGACCATCGCAAATGTTTTGGTGAACGCGAGGGGATGAAACAGCTTTCCTTCTTCGCCCGTGAGTGAGAAGACAGGAATGAAAGCGAGGATGATGATCGCCATCGAGAAGAAGATGGGGCGACCGACTAATCGCGTTGACTCCAGAACTGTTTGCCAGACCAGGGGGCGGTCCTTCGGATCGATCTTTCGCTGCTCAATGAAGCGAAACGCGTTCTCAGTCACGACAATTCCCGCGTCGACTAAGACTCCGATCGCAATTGCAATCCCCGACAGAGACATCAGGTTCGAGCTGATCCCTGCGTAGTACATGAACAGAAACGCCAGCAGCACGGCGAGTGGTAGTGGCAGCGTGACAATCAGGATCGAGCGGAAGTGCGCGAGAAAAAGAATGTGCGCCAGCGTTACCAGGATGAGTTCTTCGATCAGCGCGCGCTTTAGCGTGTGTGTCGCGCGTTGAATCAGTTGAGTGCGATCGTAAAACGGAACGACCCGCACGCCTTGCGGTAAGCCACTCTGGATATTCCCGATCTTTTGTTTGATCGCATCGATGACTTCGAGTGTGTTTACGCCATAGCGTGCAATGACCACGCCGCCAACGGCTTCCTTGCCGTTTTTGTCCAGAGCGCCGACACGAAAGGCGTTGCCGAGTTTCACCTCCGCGACATTCTTAACGTAGATTGGAATTCCGTTCTGAGCCGTAAGAACGATGTTTTCAATATCTGCGGTTGATTGAATCAGCCCAACCCCGCGCACCACGGACCACTGGCCCGACTGCTCGACGACGTTCCCACCTACATTATTATTCGAGCGTTCGACTGCCTCGACCACCATCGAGAGCGGCAGCGCATAAGAACGCAGCTTGTTCGGATCGACGTCAACTTGATATTGCTGAACGTAGCCACCAACGCTCGCCACTTCAGCCACGCCCGGAACCGAATTCAATTGATAGCGAACGAACCAGTCCTGTAGCGTGCGCAAATCGCGCAGACTCATTCCATCGCTTTCAAGCGTGTACCAAAAGATTTGACCGACACCCGTGGCGTCAGGACCAAGCGTGGGAACAACTCCCTGCGGCAACTGCGCGGTAACCAGATTCAAACGCTCCAGCACGCGCGTGCGCGCCCAATAGAGATCGACGTTGTCCTCAAAAATCACATTGATCATCGAAAAGCCGAACGCCGAACTTGCTCGCACGACGCGCACGCCCGGCAGGCCCTGAAGGTTCGTTACCAGCGGGTAAGTGACTTGATCTTCAACTTCCTGCGGCGAGCGACCCGTCCAATCGGTGAAGACAATCACCTGGTTCTCAGACAGATCTGGGATGGCGTCGATGGGTGTGCGCAGCAGCGCCCAATAGCCCCAGGCCGCCAGGCCGAGATAAAGAGCGATTACCAAGCCGCGATTTTTCAGGCTCAGTTCAATGAGTCGTTGGATCATTGTTAACCCTTGGAGTGCGCCGGCAGAGCGAAGCGGCGACGGCGCTTTCGTTTGGAGTTGCGCGTTTACGCGGCTGATCGCCTAAAAGGCGGGACACCAAGCATCCAAAGCGGTGTCGCGCTGCACTTGCCACCGCACTCCAAATCACCTCGCTGTTACGCTGAACGTAGTTTTGCCTTTGCCTGCCGGACCTTCGTAGGCGAGCTGTGCCTGCCATTCACCCGCCATCCCAATGTTCACTTTCCCGCGGTATACGCCGGGCGTATCCGTGGTCGTAAACGTGACGCCATCATTCATCGCTGCCATGCCGCCCATCGCCGGCATATGAAAGTTCAGTGACACGGCCCCGACATCGACAGACTTTCCCAGAGGATCACTAAAGGCAAGCGTCAGTTCTTGATCGCCTTGTTTCAATTGGCCGTTGGTAGTCAAAAGCGTGACAGTCAGATTCTCGACCTTTACTGATTTGACGACCTCGCCCGCAGGCTTACCCGTACTATCAGTTTTTGGTTTGCATGCAGCAACCAATAGCGCGATTGCCAGCAAGCCTGTTGCAAATACGAAAGTTCTTTTCATTTCTCGTCCTCCGAACATCAGCCAAATGGCTCACGCCTCTTCTCACGAGGGGCGCAATAAATACACGTTACCCGAACTCGTCGCGCGATCTGCTTAGAGACCTCGCCGACAAGCGGACACACTACGGCCTTGTTGGAATCAGATCAGAAGGGCGAGATTGCGAAGGTAAGTTGGTGCAGAACCTGGTGGACTGTGCGTCTGCGTAGTAACTGTTGATACTGAAAGTGGAATCGACCGAGGCTCCGTCAAAGCCGGATGCGGCGGCTGAATCGTCTGCGCTGGTGGAGTGACGCGCACCAGACCCGACGGTAATGTTGCGCCGTTCTGTGCGCAGTTGAGCGCGCACAGCAATTCTTCCTCAGAAAACTTGGGCGCATGCTCTTGCATCAACGCGGCTTTACAGCAGTCCATGTCCATCATGCCGCTCATGCCGCAATCGCTTTCACCAAAGTGCAAAGGCATTCCGGCGAATGCGCTGCCGAAAAGCACGAGCAAAAGGAACAGAGATGCAAACCGCTTCTTCATGCCTGGGCTACTCTATTGAAACTCCTAAACCCCGTCAACCTTTCAATTGCTTAGCCGCCTGGACCGGGCCAGACATAAGCATTCGCTAGTCATTCAGCAACGCTCGTGCCCTTACATCTTCGGGCGTTTTTGGACTGGTCGCCTCGCCAGGGTGCGGAAATTCGCGCGGTTGAGCGGACGTCTCCCCTCATTCATAGCGATCCCGGCTAACAAGGGCATTGATATTCAAGTTTAGTCGAGCGCCTTTGTCGAACCAGTAATCCGTAGATTCGCAAAGCGCAGCGGCTTTAGGTCCGCAGGACCGGCAACGAATAGCCACGTCCGTGAGGGCGTGGGCCAGGAACGTCGCAGACCCTGAGCGCCGCAGGTGCGGCATACCGGATTATGCGACAAACCAGTGCCGGCCCTTAGGGCCTCAGGCATTATGGACCTTGGATTCCACGCCCTCACGGGCGTGGCTATTGACTGCGGGTCCTTCGGACCTAAGCCTAGTCACTACGGTGCATATTCCGAAGTCGCGGCGGGTGAGACTATTCCGTTGCTCCCTTCGGGTCCGGGTAGAAAAGAAGCTCGCGCACCTCGCCCGCCGCATCGCATGAGATGGCACCCTTGCGCGCCCACCGGAGCGCCTCGTCCATATCGGCAGCTTCCAGTATCCAGAAACCGCCCATATGCTCCTTGGTCTCGGTGTATGGCCCATCGGTGACCAGCACCGTACCATCAGGCTGCTTCCGCACCGTCTTTGCGTTGCTGGCCGGGGAAATTCCGCAAGCGAACTTCCTGGCGCCGGCAGCGATCATTTCGCGGTTGAGCGCGTGGATCTCCTCGATCATCGCTTCGGTTACGGCGGACGGGTCGAAGTCGTCGGGGAGGTAGTTAGCAACCAGATACTGTGGCATGACTTTTCTTTTCTCCTGTAACGGTCTTTATTTTTTAGTCTTTGGGCGGGCCGGTTGCCCTGCCTTCACGATATAGTCGAACGGCCGACCGGAATTCGACAACTCGTCGAAGAAATTTTCTCTTCTTCTATATGAATTTGCGAAGGCTCCTGAGATTATTGTCGATAATGACCAATTCCCGCTATCATCACGTTACGGAGAGAAACGATGGCTACCGCAAAAGAACACATAAGCGAGATCATCAGACGCCAACCCGATGACAGCACCTACGATGATATCGTTCGCGAGCTAGCGTTCGACCTCATGGTGCAACGCGGTCTCAAAGATTCGGAAGAGCGCCGCACAATTCCTAATGAAGAGATGGAACGTCGAATAAAGACGTGGCAGAAATAAGCTGGACGCGCGAGTCTGAAATCTGGCTCAAGGACATTCACGACTACATCGCTGCGGACGATTCCGGCGCTGCTGCACGAACGTCGTCAACATCTACGAAAAGGCCCAACTACTGAGAAATCATCCGCGCCTCGGTCACAGATACGAAGCCGAAACATCGCGCGAAATTCGTATTTTGCTCTACGAGCATTACCGCATCACTTACCTAATAAAGCCTGACGGCAACATCGATATTCTCGGCGTCTTTCACGGTGCTTTGGATATCGATCGATACTTCGTCTGATTCTTCAATTAATAGTCACGAATGATGAGATCGTCCAGCTCTTCCTAGAGATCGCGTCCGACGCGGCAAGGCCAATCAGATCGAACAAGTTCTGAGAAAGAAGACCAGAATCGCAGAATCGCAGGTCTGACCCCTTTGGTTTTGTTTCTCGGCGAAGAAATATTCGGGCTCAGCCAGGTTCGGTTTGTCCGGCTGTAAATGAAACTGGCCGCCGTAAGGTGCGATGATGCGGCCGGCATTAATGATGGTCGGGCCCGGCACCAGACCCTGGGTGATGCCGCGGCTGAGACTGGAGCAGGCGAAATTACCCTCGTTGCCGACGTCACGCACGGTGGTAAAACCTGATTCCAACATTGCGCGCGCGTTGGCCACGCCCTGAATTGATCGAAACCGAATCAGGGTCGAGTAGCGTGGTGAAGTAGTAGTTTCCATGATCGCGCTGAGGGTTGACTGACAAGCACAAATGCGTGTGCGCGTCGAACAGTCCGGGCAAAACAGTCGCGTTGGAAAGATCAATTACGTTGGCTCCTGAGGGAATCGCTATGTTTGCGCCAATCGCAGTGATCTTGTCTTTTTCAACCAGGATGATTTGATTAGTCGTCATCGCGCCGCTGTCCGGATCGACGATCCGGCCGGCGCGAATGGCAGTCGTTTGCGCCAGCGCGAGTGGGCAGATCAAGAAGCACCAGATGAGACACAGCAGGATTCGTTGCAGCATTACAAGGTGACCTCCGAGGAATTTCAGATTCAAGTGAATTTTCAGGCGGGGAATAATACTCTCAAGCGGCGCAGTTGCCCCAGACTTTTAGGATCGAAGCAGACATCCGTCGCGGGAAAGTAAACGATCGGGGGTCGAAGACTGGGGTCAGGTCTGCGATTTACAGAAAGGATTGGTTCGATAGTCGAAATTTTCTAAAAGTAAACGATCGGGTCAGGCCTTCGATTCTACCCTACGGGACAAGAAAAGGGGGGCGGTGTTTCTCGCACCGACCGTGGGCAATCTCATGTTCGCGTTCGGTGTCAGCCTTGCGAGATGCGATTAGGGTTGAGATTTCCGACTACGTCTCTGACGGCAACGTGAGCTCCAACGATTCGATCAAGTCCTTCAACACCAAAACCTGACAAGATCTCGTGCCTTTCTGAATTCTAAGTTGAGCGCCCGGAAGCGGAGAAATCCCTTCACGTTCAAGAGAATGAACACTGTATTCGGACGTGTCGTCTTCAAAATCATTCTCCCAACAGACTAACAGGTTGATGTCTTCCAGGAATTTCAAATCGTCTAGAAACTCACCGATGACCTCTGACAGTCGGAATTTAAATTCGATTGTCTTGAGATCTCTTGCACGAATTCTTTCCGGCATACGCTCTCCGCCGTCGGTGTCTATATAAAACAAGGCATCGTACGTAGCTCGATTGCCACCCACACGAAACGGGAAATATCCAGTTAATATTTTTCGGCCGATGAGTTCAAAGAAAAGTGCGACTACTTCTTGCTCTTCTCGCGGAACAGTCTTAAGCGCCAGAGGTAAAGCTCGGAACCAGTTGCTGGCGTCATTGTAAACCCCGAGTTCTTCGTCCTTATCCCAAGCCTGTAGTTCTGAGGGATCGCGGCCTTCTCGCTGCCCGACGATCTTCGGAGCAACTTTGCGCAACATGTTCCAGATGTCAGTGAACAGGGCATCAATGCTGCCTTTGGCCCTTCCCGGTAAATTCCTCTTTCCAAATCCAAGGGTATAGTCAACATCTAAAACTACGTAAACATTGTTCAAGTAACTAAGAGCGCCATGCGGAAGGTTCAAGGCGATGTTTGTAGGAAGCCCGTTAACAGAGATGTGTTGTCGCGCACCGATATGGAAGTATTTCGCCAGATATGTTCGTTGTCCGACCACAAGGTACATCCCATTAATATGATTCAGGACAACGCGATGCTTGCGAAGAAGGGTTGCGTTAGCTTCGAATTGCAGATTGCCAGTTAACCGATCTCTCTTCAAGTGACTCAGCAACTCGGCAATATTATCTTTAGTGAACTTCTGGACCAGTAACTTCCTCTTGCTACTTTCAGGAGGACTGTTCAAAACGGCTTTGAAATCTGACTGAAATATGTCGACTTGATGAAGTCTGTCCAAGGCAGCGTGCATCTCTGCTATATCCAGATACTTTCTTGGGAAAGAGATCGGAATTACGCTTGAATGAAATTTGCTATCTGAAAGGAACGAGCAATGCTCAATCGACATCTGTTCGTGCTCTTCCGCTGAACCGTAATCGAAGTGCAGCTTCACTTCCACCTTGATGGGCTTTAGCTCCGTGTTCAGTCCAAGCATGGCTAGTACGCAACCAACATATGTCTTTGTCCTAAAGTAGGTCTCGACGATCGACTTGAACCCTTCGATATTGGCAATTTGATCCGCCTCGTTTGACGTTTCCTCGATGTACTCGTTTGCGATCTCTGCAAAGAACTCTTGGATTGAATAATCTTCCAAAGAATACTTGAATACCGACCCGTTGCTTCTATCACAAGCAACTGGATCGGGCGGCGTTAGAGAAGAATCGAAACCACTCTCGCTATATCTGTAGAAGTCCGCAACTTCAAAGTTCCAACATGTCCCGTCGTGCGCAGTGTCTACGCTGAAAACCCTCGACGTAAATAGCGTAGACTTGATCCCGACGCCCTGACTTCCTTTGAGAAGTTTCCTAAGGTCGGCTCGCTTCTTGTCTCCCGCGCCCAGCAAGAAGATATTCCCGAACTTGTCAATGTTTATCCCTGTTCCGTTGTCTCGAACCTGGACTGTGTTGCTAGCAAAGAAGAAGTCGATTTCAATAAGACCTTCGGCAATTGCGGTATTCTTCTGGATCGCGTCATGCGCGTTCTGGATGGCCTCATGAACCAACCTCCATTGGCCGGAATAGGTCTCAATGGTGTCTCGAATGATGGTCTTGACTAGGTCTTCTCTTAGTTGAAAGACATCGATCGACGGCATCTCACTTTATCCTTTGTTATGTATTTGTTATTCGTTCTGGCGCAGTCTAGTCTGCGGCCGGACGAATGACAATAGCCGGGTGAAAAAAGGATGCAATCAGCGGAAGAACAACGTGCGGGGTCAGGATCCGCGTCAGGTGGTGAGGGCGGGCTACGCATAATCCCGACGAGAAACTTACTGGCTCTTTAGTGCAATGGGCCGCACATGCTCAAGGAGCGCCGCGAGGAATTTCTCGCGATGAGTGACCAACGCAAAGTGTCCCGCATGCTCGATTAGGATCAGTTTCTTCTGCGGCGCTTTCACGACGTTGAAATACTGCACTGCTACCGAGGTCGGCGTTGCCATGTCTTCTTTTCCCTGAATCACGAAGCAGGGGACCTTGATTATCCTGGCTGTAGTTGGCAAATCCTCAGCGAGCATTCCGCTCAGGGTGGTGCGCCCGGAGTAGCCCATGCCATCACCCCAGGCTTGCAAATACTCCTCGGTGAATTCAGGGTCTGTTTGAATCATCACCTTCAGGTCTGCAAACCATTTGGCGTCCGTGGGCGTCATGTAGGGGTTGCGCATTCTCCACCAGGAAAAATATTGCTTCGCGTCGGTGGGGTCTGGTGTGCCGATGGCTTCCATCAGCTCGACCTTCTGGCGGGTCATTCGCGGCACGTGACTTGGCCAACATGAAATCGAATTGCGCCCGCACGTTGGCGCGCCAACTCCCAAACTGTCCGGTGCCAACATAAGCGGCAAACAATTCCGGACGACGCTGAACCATTCCAATCGCCCACGTAGCTGCCCCAGGGGCTGACGTCCCGACCGACGGCTCGATTAATCTTGATCATCGCCTCTACGGAGCGCCGAAGCAGCAGCCGTGAAGAGGTGCAGTTACTCTTCGATCCGAATAACGTCGCCAACCTTCATGGACTCCAGCGCGTTTCAAAGCTCTCGGGATAAGAGGCTTCAAACGCTCGTAGCTGTTTCTCTTCGCAGCAAGAATCAGAATGGCAATGTTCAGACCGGCAATGTTCTGTTGATATGGAAGGTTTTGGTCAACGCGCTGATCAGGACTTCGTAGACGCCGGATGCAGCTTTCAAGAGATCGCCATTTTCCAGTCCTTTGAATCCTGCATCTTCGACGGTGTGGACCTCGTGGCCGGCCAAGTCGCGCTTGAGATGGCGCGTTACGCACTCGTCAAGCAGCAACTTCACTTTCGAGCAGCCTTTCCTTAGAGAGTTCTAAAATCCCATTAACCTGTTCGCGGGAGACGGTGGGAAACTGGTCGAGGAACTGATCGATCGTTTCGCCCTCTTCAATGCAGTCGAACAGGTTCCTAATTGGAACTCTGGTGTCGCGAAAGACTGGCGTGCCGCTCATCTTGTTCGGATTCACTTCGATCAAGTTTTGCTGAGTCATTTGTTAATCCCCGCCACTGAGTGAAAATGGACGACATCAGTCTACCATTTCCATAGACCGCATATCTATCTTGTCGCAGAAGTGCAAAAGTCATTTTCAGGTCCAAGGTAGGGCCGGCGAAAAAGTTGTGAAGAGTGTCCAGTGTGGGGAGCCACAATTATGTAAATGCTTTGCGCCTGTCATCTCAATATCTGCATCGGCTTCTGACGAGTCTTTTTTATTTCAACTGCCGAATCCGCTCTTGCAGGAATTGCCGCTCTGGTTCCTGTTGGGTCAGCGCCAGAGCTTTCTCATAAGAGGACCGAGCCTCGGCGGTCCTGCCGAGCCGGCGATACATATCCGCGCGGGCTGAATGCGCCAGGTAGTAATTTGCCAATTCGCCCTGTTCCAATACCGCGTCGATCTGCGCCAGACCGGCCTCTGGACCATCGCACATTGCAATTGCCACGGCACGATTCAGCTGTACAACTGGCGAAGGCTGAATTCGTAGCAATCGGTCGTAAAGCGCAACAATCTGCCGCCAGTCGGTCGCAGCGAGCGATTCCGCCTCCGCATGTACGGCCGCAATTGCAGCCTGCAGTGTGTAGGCACCGAAGCGGTGGGACTTCAGGGCTTTCTCCAGCAATGCCACTCCCTCCGCGATCTGCTCCCGGTTCCAGAGCGAGCGATCCTGGTTCTCCAGCAAAATCAGATCTCCAATCGGAGAGATTCTCGCGGCGTGACGGGATTCCTGTAGCAACATCAGGGAAAGCAGCCCAATGATTTCCGGCTCGATGACTTCCGGCTCTGGCCGGAGTTCGATCAGCAACCGGCCCAGTCGAATCGCCTCGCCGGTTAGCTCGGCCCGCGTTACTTCCCTTCCCGCCGCAGCCGAATAACCCTCGTTAAAGACGAGATAGATGACCTGCAGCACCGCGCCCAGCCGCTCCGGTAATTCCTGCGGGCTTGGCACCTCGTACGGAATCGGTGTCTCGCGGATCTTTGCCTTCGCGCGCACAATGCGCTGCGCCAGCGTACGCGGAGTGATGAGGAAGCCGCGTGCTATCTCTTCGGTGGTCAGCCCGCACACCTCACGCAAGGTGAGCGCAACGCGCGCTTCCGGAGGGAGAGCTGGATGACAACACGTAAAAATCAGGCGCAGGCGATCATCTTCAAAGCCATCCTCAAGGCTGTCCTCTTCGTTGGACCCGTCCGCTGAACTCCATTGCGCTTCGAGATATCGTAGGAGCTCGTCTTGCGACGCATCAAGCGCTCGTTCCAATCGGGCCCGTCGACGCAGAGTATCAATGGCTTTGAATCGGGCCGTCGAAATCAACCAAGGTCGCGGGTTGCCGGGTACTCCACTCCGCGGCCACCGGCTCAGCGCAGCCGCAAAGGCTTCGTGCATCGCCTCCTCGGCAAGATCAAAATCACCGAGCAAGCGGATCAGAGTTGCCAGGATTCGTCCCGAATCCACGCGATAAAGGGAGTCGAGCAATTCGCGTATCTGCTCACTTATCTGCTCGGGGGAACGCTCGGACATGACGACGACGTTAGCAAACCAGCTACCCCGAATCAATTTGGCAACTATCGTCTGAATAAAGATCGGGACGTCGCATTTCAAAAGTTTCAGTCAGGGACGTGGACAAGCACTAGTTATGTAGGTTCGAACAGGGGCACACGAATATTGGCAGGGCAGAAACAGACGCCAAGGATGACGCTCAGATGACGATCTTTTGTCCCGCCTTGTGTTGCCAGCACGAAATCATTGACACGGCGCGACGCGCGGTGTAGAAGTTTGCCAAAATCCAACCAAAAACCGGAGGAAAATGTGAGCGAATCCAACCTTGTTCTTGTTGCAGGACAGACGGGTCACTGCCAAATGTGCGGGAAAGACGGCATCTCGTTTCAAGTGACGGCGAATCGCGCCTTCTTCCTGTGTTCGAAAGAATGCGAGAACACTTATGGAAACCTGAGGACGAAAGCGATTCAATTGCACGATTCGAATCGCGCTGTTAAAGACACGAGTGGATTTGCGGCTGGATGTATTGATCACAATGCAAGGAGTATCATGAGACCTATCTCAAATGCATTGCTTCTAATTCTCGCCCTCTGTGTCGTAAGCGCTGCGCAAGCGAAACCTAAAATAAAATATCCGGGCAGCACCCGCGAGGCCGCACTACGATGTCCGGGCGCAGGATGCCTGGGATCAGTCACAGCTTCGCCAGGCGAACAAGTCGAGTTTTGGATAGCGGGAAGCGATTTGGCGAAAGTCACCAGCATCAAGTTCCAGCCGCCTGACGGCATTGAAGTCGGTAAGATCGAAGCGACAGAGGATACTGTTCATGCTGTACTTACAATCTCGCCGGGAGCTGCGCTTGGAAAACGATCTTTTGTTGTCACTTCGCCCGCCGGAGACTCCAACCAGAGCAATGGCGAATTGAACATTACGAGCTTCCGCATCTCGAACCTCAAGATTGAGAGTGTGGCCAATAATAACGGGACGCTCACCTTCCGAGTCACATTCAATTATTCCGATCCGACTGGAGCCGTTTCCTCTGAAGGAATGAATCGAAATACGTCACTCAACTTCACCGGCCGCTTTATCGGCGGAGTCGGCTCAGGGTTTAAGTTTAATCCGGAAGGCCGAACGCAGGGCGCAAAGGCAGGCGTGATCTCTTTCACGGAATCTTACGACAATCTGCAAGGAACGACAGGCGCTATTTACAGCATTTCATTGACATCGCAAGATGGTCGCGAGAGTGACAAACTACAGGCGATCTTCTGAACTTGTTTCTCGCAATATTCTTCAATGTTGACGAACTTGGCCCGGCCTACGGTCTCGGCGCGTATCAGCTTCTGTTCCGGACGGTCGATCTAGAACATGTGCAGGGCTGCTACTTCAGCGATGGCGACATCGGCGAAAAGTACTGTATCGCGATCGAGTCTTCCGACGCTCGTAGTCTTTTCAAGATCGAAGCTGCCGTCGGCTCCTCCAACGCATTGGGCTTTGCAGGGCCGAACGCGCGCCTCACGTTCGACGCGCACTTATTGAACTATCTAGCTCCTGCCGGATATATCAGCCATCAGGGAAAAATCGAGCGCGCTGAGAATTCGTGGATGCAGAGCGCGTGGGACGCATGTCAAACAGCAAAGATACAACACGATCTGGTTGTCGAATCGGACACGCTGTCGCCATCGACGATCATCGAGACGGAAACTCCGCAATTGTCTTCAACACGACCTCCCGAGGAATATGCTCCCGGCGATCTGATCGGCAACGATTACGTTGTCCGGGGGGTTCGCAAGGGCGGCATGGGCGTAGTTTACATTGTCGAGGATCTAAAGAGCCGCCGCCAGAGCATTCAACTGCGACTCGCGCTCAAGACTTTTCAATCGCGATATCTGTGGAATGACGAAGCCGTCGCGCGATTCGAACGCGAAGCGCTGGTTTGGATCGACCTGGGAAAGCATTCGAACATCGTGCACGCGATGCTCGTCGAGCGCATTGCGAACCGGCCGTACCTGTGGCTGGAATTCGTCGAAGGCGAATCGCTCGCCGAATGGCTCGCGCGCGAAAGACTCTCCTCGGAGCAAGCAATCAATTTTGGATTGCAGTTTTGCCGCGGAATGCGGCACGCGCACGAAGAACACGCCATCATTCATCGCGACATCAAGCCAGCTAACACCCTGGTCACTAACAATGGAGTTCTCAAAATCACGGACTTTGGTCTTAGCAAGTTGCAGGCGGAATTGGCGGGCGAGGCTTGCGCCCGCGAGGGCCGGACAATGAGCGCCGACGACACTGAGACGGTAACCGGAAAGTTCGTTACAGCGGCGGGCCAATGCATGGGCACGCCAGCATACATCGCGCCGGAAGCGATCACCGCGCCGCAGACTGTCGATGTTCGTTCCGACATCTACTCTTTCGGCGTCATGTTGTATGAAATGCTTGCCGGCGAGCGACCGTTCCGCGCCGGAAACATTTTGCGCGACCACCTCGAGTCAGTACCGGCGCCGCTTACGTTGGTAAATTCGAATGTTTCCGCCGAACTCAGTAGTGTTGTGGCGTGCTGTCTCGAAAAAGGACCTAACCGCCGCTTTCAAAGTTTTGCGGAACTCGAACTCGTGCTGCTCAGTGTTCCAGAGAATACTTCGCGAATTGAATTTGCCACTGCCGACGTCACTGTCGTGCCCGAATTCGGACAGGCTTTCATGAAAGGTTTTGCGCTCATGCAGTTTGGCAAGTACGAGGAAGCAATTGAATGTTTCCGGCAAGTCATCGCAGCCAAACCCGATGAGGCTGAGGCCTGGAACAACATCGGTGTGTGTCTCGCCAGACTGGAGCGAATCGACGAAGCGCTTCCGGCAACACAAAAAGCGGTCGAGCTGAAAGCCGATTATGCTGAAGCGTGGAGCACTCTGGCCGCTTTGTACGAGTTACAGCAGCGCTATGAAGAAGGCATGCGCGCATGTCAGCGGGCGATCGAGTTAAAGCCTCGCTGGGCGGAAGCGCATTCGAATTTAGGATCGAACCTCGCGCAAATGGGCCGCGTGGCTGAGGCGAAATCTTCGTTCTATCGAGCTATCGCGGAAGATCATTCGTACTGGCTGGCCTATCTGAAGCTGGCTCAACTGTTCGCTGCCGAAAGGTCGTTGCCCCAGGCGCTCAACTTGCTTCAAGCCGCCAACGAGATCAACCCGCGCCAACCCGATCTGCTGGCCGCGCTGGCAGCATGCTTAACCGATATGGGCGAGAAAGAGGAAGCTGCAAGATATCTTGAACTTGCGTTACAGGTTGATTCAAGACATCCGCTCGCTTTGAAAGTTGCCGCGGCGCATAAAGACTAACAATTCACTGAGCACTCGATGGCAACATCGTGTTGCACGACGGACACGGCTTACCCAGGAGATCGTCGGTCGGTCCGCGCAATACCGCCGCGCAACTCGGACACGCTCCTTCTACTTCCGTCACGTCGTACATCCCTTTGTAGTAAACGTCGCCGTAGGGAAATGACGCGTTGCACTGGTTGCACGATGTGGTTCCCACGGCGTCGGCGATTCCTTCGACCGAACGCTTTCTCAATAGAACGTTGCACGATGGACATCGATAGAAAAGAGACTTGCCGGTGATGTGCTTGAATGGACTCGCAGTGCCTTCGCTGGCTTGCTTTGTATCTTGCGTCATCTGACCCAGCAACAGCGTAAGCTTGTCTTTCATGTCGAGCGCCTGTGGATCGAGCCCAAGGCTTTGGCCAAGGGCTGACTGCTTCACGGCTGAATCGATTCCCTGCTCGAATTGCGCCAGGATCCGCAGACCTTCGCCGCGAGCAGCATCCATCTTTTCGATCGCATCGATCACCTTGAAACGTGTCTCGTGATCGATCGTGTGTTTGTTGTCGATAATTGCGGCGGCAAGCTTTGGCGCCATCACTTCGGCATTCACCGATTTCGTCCAGTCAGGCCGCAAGTCGTTTAGCGACGCAGCGGCATTCGTCTGAACCTGAAAATCGGGATCCTCGAGCGCGTGAATCAAGGCGTTCACTACGGAATTGCTCGGGTCGCCGGCGTTACCCAAAATTCGCGCGGCGGAAGCGCGCTTGTCACTGCGCTCATCGTTTAATTGTACAAGTAAGTTCGGAACTTCCTTTCGTAACTCCTCTTGTGCGAAAGCGATCAGCTCGGGCGTGATTTTTACGTTTCGCAACGACTCCAGTTCCTCCTCCCAGGTACGTTTCCTGGTTACTTCTGATGTCGTCCGCATCGCAAGTCCACCCGCGACGCACAAACAGAGTACGCCGACCACCAGAAACAAAAGACTGTGTCCGATAACAAAGAAGACACCGATCGAGAGCAATCCTAGCAGGCCGACAACGATGGCAGCGCGCTGCATGTTCTTAAACGTGCGAGCCTTTTCTGAACAGGTATGACACAGCAGCCAATCCTCGAACGACGCATTCCATTTTCGTTGTCCGTTAGCTTCGAAAGCTTCCTTGTTCTGCACCAGCTTCGCGGCTCCGGCGTTTGTTTCGAGTCTTCCCTTCTCAAACCCGCGTTTCAGCAATCGCGTCAGCTCATCCGCAGCATGTGCAATCAAATTCTGCCGTTCGGCTTCGAAACCGCATAGATCGCATTTCAGCATGTGCACCTCCGAAGATTCGCAATTGCGGAATGGATTACGTTGGGCCTGAATATAGCACCAACAGCTGGAAACCTTAAGATTGATTTCGCCGGAGCGCCGTCCTATGAATTTCAGCTTTACTTTTGCTAGGAATAAATCCGTTAAAGCGACCTCGTTGATAGTGTTCTGGGGATAGAGCCCAGAGCGACTGTCGGAGTTCCTATGGAACTGTTGATAATTCTGTTTCTTCTTACCAAGCGAGGTAAGAAACTGCTTCGCTCAAGGCCCGCTTGTCCCGCAAGATCGCTAAACAGAGATCGAGTACGCCAAGGCTGCCAGTATGAGTTTCACGCCCTACGTATGAAGCGAACATTTCTTCTTGGTGCGGCATTAGTACTTGTTGTATTCGGGTGCTCTTAAAAATCGCGAACGGTTAGCGGCACTACGTATTCGTTATTAGCCGACAGTCGTGTTATCGCGGTTCGTCTAGCAGATGGTCATGTGGTCGCCGAGCCCTCGGCACCAAATCAAATCAATACCTTAGGGTGGTCATATCCAATTTGGATTGACTGCCCTTTTTTGTAAATGTGTGACTATAGTGTGACAATCTTTGACTTATGACCGAAGAAGAAGTTAAGCGGCGATTGTTGAATCTTGAGGACAGATGGACTGAGCGGAAACCACAGAGCGCCGGTAAGGACGACATGCGGAAAACTCTGGTTGCCTTTGCTAACTCTGTTCCTGACGGCGAAGAAGCGATCTTGTTTATTGGCGTAGGCGATCAGGGCCAGATACTCGGCGTAGACAATCCAGATAAAATGCAAATGTCTGTCCGGCAGTACGCGGAACTTTGCTATCCGGCGATGCACCACACGTCGAGAGTGATTGAATGCGAAGGGAAACACTTTGTAGCTGTGATCGTTCAACCCGATCATAACCGGGCCCTCCCATATTACCGGACGTGTCCGGTGACCTTGATGGACAACCCAGCAACATTTTTCTGAGCTTCCCTAGAGACCAAAGCGATGATTGTGGCTTCGAGATTTCTGTCGCTTTTACTTTTACCGCTTGTATTCCAATCCCCGCTGGATAGACTCCTACAACGTTATCAAGCGGCGGAAGCGCAGGCCCGCGCGGGCAACGTCGCTGCGGCGGAAACCGAATGCGCTTCAATCCTGGCGGAGGGATACCGCGCGGTCAGCAGAATTTACCTGGCGCAGAAGAAGCATAAAGAGGCAATCGCTGCGGTCGAAGCCGCCACTCTCTATCAACCAGCTTCCGAGGAAGCTCTGTCAGATCTCGCAATCACTTACTTTGACGCTGGTCAGTTCGACAAAGCTCTCCCACCCCTGCACAGAGCCGTAGCTGTCAATCCTCAAAGTTCCAGCGTGCACAGCCTATTGGGTAAGACCTATTTTGCTCTTCGCGACTACGGAAAGGCTGCCGAGGAACTCAGAGCGGCCCTGGAGTTCGGTTCGAATGACTTTGATACCAGTTTCACGCTCGCGATAGCGTACCTCCAGCAGAGCCAGTTTACTGAGGCAAGGCGAGTCTTTGATTGGATGCTTCAGCACTTCGGCGATCGTCCGGAGCTTCATGTTGTGATCGGTCGGGCATTTCGGGTGGCGGGCCGTCTGCCAGAGGCCATAGATGAGTTCAAGAAAGCGATAGCGCTCAATTCTCGTCTGGCGCGGGTCCACGACAATCTGGCGCTCGCTTATCTCTCGAATGAAGGCGCTTCCCGCCTGGTCGACGCGGAGCGAGAGTTCAAAACCGAGTTGATCTCAAACCCGGACGAGTTCATTGCCAACTATTATCTTGGCATTGTTTACATCTTCCAAAGAAAGTGGGATCTGGCCATTGCCTTTCTGAAAAACGCCTCACGAGTCGAGCCTGAGAACCCCGATCCGTATTTTCAGCTGGGCCAGGCTTATCAGGAGTTAGAGCAGCATGATCAGGCAATAGACGCGCTCAAGAAGGCCATCGCTCTGAATCCGCAGCTGGCCCACAACAAATTCCAGGTGACGACTGCGCACTATCGGCTCGCCCAGTCTTTGCTCAAAGTTGGCCAGGCGGAAGAGGGCCGAAAAGAGTTGCGGTTAGCTTCGGAACTGAAAGCCGAAGCTTTCAAGATGGCCCAAACGCTCGGCACCGGCCCGTCCACAATGGGCACGTCCCAATTGCCGGAGCTGGAAGATAAGCTGCCGGCGACGGGTCCACTCGGCGGCACAACAACCACGTCGAACGTGCCTGACGAAAAGACTATGCGAGAGTTGAAGAGCGCCGAAGCTCACTACGCGAAGTTACTTGCCGCGGTTCACAGCAGTATTGGATTGTTGCGAGCGGATCGAGGGGACTTCCCTGCGGCAGCGGAGCAGTTTCGGCTGGCGGCGAACTGGAACCCTGAGCAGGAGGACGTCGATTACAACCTGGGTCTGGCATACGTTCGGGCAGAATCCTACAACGACGCAGTTCAGCCATTGGAGACGGAAGTAAAGACTCATCCACAGAATATCCGTGCCCGTTGGCTGCTGGGCTTAAGCTACTTCAGGATTTCAGATTATCGCAGGGCCAGCGAACTCCTGACTGACGTGATCACTTCCGACTCAACCAACGTTGATCTCTATTACGCGCTCACTTCCTCTCTGATCAGGCTGGGCAAGATCGAACTCGCCGGCCAGGCAATTCAGCAAATGGCCAGAGTTACCGGCAATTCGCCGCAACTCCACGTTCTTCTTGGACAGCAGTATTACAGCCAGGGTGACAATCCTCGAGCGCTGGAAGAACTCAGAGCGGCAGTGGCATTGGATGGACGGACGCGACAGGCGCATTACTACGCAGGATTGGTCTATTTGAAGATGAAGAAATTTGACGAGGGAAGCCGTGAGTTTGAAGCCGAGCTGGGTCTCAACTCTAATGACGTTGAAGCCAGGTACCAACTCGCGCACGCGCTGCTGATCCGGAATGAGCTTGTGCGCGGCATCCAAACGATGCGTGAAGTCGTAAAAGCGAAGCCTGATTTTGTCGATGCGCGCTATGAGTTGGGCAAGGCACTACTCGAGCAGGCGGACATACAGGAGGCGGTGATCAATCTGGAGATCGCCGCCAGGCTCGACCCTCAAAATCCGCTGGTTCACTATGAATTGGGCAGAGCCTACATTGCCGCCGGCCGGCGCGAGGAAGGCAGGCGCCAAAATGAAATCTTCAATCAGCTCAGAAAGCCGGTGCCGAGCCGGAAAGATCACTGAATCAAAACATATGGGATTGGGACATAGGTTTCTAATCAGGATGTTAGTCGCTTTGCTGATGGCAGTGCCCGGCAAGATGATCCATGGCCAGTCAGACAAGATCCAGTTCGTCGATATCACGGTCCCGGCCGGCATCACCTTCAAACACGTTTTATCACCGGAAAAGAAATATATAGTCGAGTCGATGAGCGGCGGGGTAGCACTATTCGACTATGACAACGACGGCTATCTCGACATTTTCCTGGTCAACTCTCTGACGGTCGAACTACTAATGTCGAACAAGCGAACCAGGAGCGCCCTCTATCACAACAACCGCGACGGAACGTTTACCGACGTCGCAGACGGCGCCGGAGTGGCTGATATCGGGTGGGGTATGGGCACGGCTGTTGGCGACTACAATAACGACGGCTTCGACGACCTTTATGTGACCTGCTTGGGTCCGAACCATCTCTTAAGAAACAACGGCAACGGCACCTTTACAGACGTTACTTCGAAAGCCGGCGTTGGCGACCCACGATGGTCCACTGGAGCTGCATTCATGGACTACGACAATGACGGCCAGCTCGACCTGTTCGTAACGAATTATGTTGGCTTTGATCTTAACCATCTACCTGCGTTTGGCGAGGGCCAGACGTGCCAGTTCAAAGGTGTTCCGGTGCAATGTGGGCCGAGGGGGCTGCCCGGAGCGGGTGACACGCTCTACCACAATAACGGCGCCGGGACGTTTACCGATGTGTCGAAAAAGGCCGGCGTTGCAGACTCTATCGGTTACTACGGGCTGGACGTCGTCGCCAGTGATTTTGATGGGGACGGCCGAGTAGATATCTTCGTCGCTAACGACTCGACGCCGAATTATTTCTACCACAACAATGGGGGCGGCACGTTTGCCGAGATGGGATTCGAGTCGGGCCTGGCGGTCAACGGAAACGGCGCCGAGCAGGGGTGCATGGGCGTCACAGTGGGTGACTATGATCACGACGGAAAGCTCGATATTTTCATTACCAACTTCGACGACGAATATAATGTCCTATACCGCAACCTCGCTCAAAATTCGTTCACGGACATTTCTTACAATGCCGGACTCGCCGCGGCGAGCCTTTCTTATGTCGGCTGGGGAACCAGGTTTTTCGATTACGACAACGACGGCTGGGTCGATCTGTTTGTTGCCAACGGCCACGCCTATCCGCAGAGAGATCACTATCGCCAGAGGAAGTTACTGCACCGAAACAACCGTGATGGAACTTTTTCAGAGGTGGCCCTGCAGGCTGGCAGCGCTTTGGCAGAAGAGCGGGCGAGCCGTGGGACCGCCTTTGGTGATATCGATAACGATGGTGACCTTGACGTGATCGTTAACGATCTGGATGGGCCGCCGCAACTATTGCGCAATGACGGTGGAAACCGGAATCACTCAGTGCTCGTGAAAACTATCGGTGTGAAGAGTAATCGGGACGGCATCGGCGCACGCGTGAAGGTCACCTCGGGCAGCCTGACCCAGGTAGACGAGGTTCGCAGCGGCGGAAGTTACCTCTCGCAAAATGCCCTGACGTTACATTTCGGCCTCGAGAAGCGCACCACGGTTGACCTCGTCGAAGTGCGCTGGCCCAGCGGCGTCGTCGATAGCGTGACCGGAATCGGCGTGGATAAGGTCGTGACGATCAAAGAGGGCAAAGGGGTGGTTGAGCAGAGAGACTTCGCCGGAATTAGGAAGAGCACCGCCCGCAATCCTCATTCTCCATAACCGCTCGCCTAACTAATTCCTATCCGGATGGCGGTGGGGCATACGCGGACCGCTGCCCGCCGGTCGTTTGAAGACGACTGACCGAAGGCGCCGCTTAGTGTAAGTTTTTTCGAATTCTTTGATTTCGATAAACTGATTCGACGCGACGCCCTTAAACACCTGCCGTGTTCGGCTGGCAGGCCATATTACTTCGATGGAACTGATCGCTGTGGCCTTGCCAATGCCGATATGCTGCATCAGCGGTGATGAGCCAAACGACCCGCCGCTTGAGACTTCGCGGTAGCGAATCGCACCCTCCGACCCAGGGCCTGCCAACGTCAGCTTGATCTTCGCCCCAATCGCCGCCCTGTTACTCTTCACGCCGATTAGCTTGATGGAGATCCAGCGGTTTGAGTGTCCCGGGTTCATGAAGAGCACGCTGTTGTACTTATCGCCCGGCACCGCGCCACCGAGGTTTTCGAACAGATCCTCATTGCCGTCGTTGTCCACATCCGCGAATGAGACTCCGTGCCCTTTCTGTAAATGTCCGGTTCCACTGGAGGAGCTGATGTCGACGAAATTTTTTCCTTCGTGATTACGGTAAAGAAGATTCGGCATCAAAGCCGTGTAAGTCGGAGCGCCGGTGCCGAGATAGAAGTCGAGAAACCCGTCGTTGTCTACGTCTCCAAAGTTTGCCCCCATTGCCGCGACCGCGCGATCGAGACCGGTCTCACGCGTGACATCGGCAAACGTTCCCTTGCCGGTGTTGCTGTAGAGTCTCATGGAATCTCCCTGTCGCGGCAGTCCGAGGTAGGGTCGCACCCACTCGCCATTAGCAAAGTAGTAGCTCGCGACAAATAGGTCCAGACGCCCGTCATTGTCGTAATCCCAGAACCAGGTTGGGAAGCTCCACTTGGGCTTCTCGACGCCGAGCTGGGTCGCGACTTCCTCAAACGATCCATCGCCCCGGTTATGATAGAGGAAGTTGTCTTCTCCATAGTTTGAGACGTAGAGGTCCGGATAGCCATCGTTGTCATAATCTCCCCACGCGACGCCTTTCGTGAACGCGACCCGGTTAACGCCCGCCTTTGCCGACACGTCCTCAAATGTACTGTCACCTTTGTTACGGAAAAGCTGGCTTGGCGTGTGCTCGTGTCCGACGTAGAGATCGAGCCAGCCGTCATTGTCGTAATCAGCCCAGGCCGCCGAATGAGTGGGATGGTCCACACTCAGAAGGCCGCTCTCGAGGGTCAGGTCAGTGAAGGTGCCGTCGCCGTTATTGCGCAAAAGCGAGTTACGCATCGGCCATTCCCATCCGCCGCGCATCACATAGATGTCGAGCCAGCCGTCGTTGTTGAAGTCGGTCTGGACGATATTAATTCCCCCAAGCTGTTCGGCGAGATGTGAGCGCTCAGAGACGTCAGCAAATGTGCCATCGCCGTTGTTGTGGAACGCTCGCATCGGCTGACACGGATCGAAACTGGTCTCGACAATGTCGAGAAATCCGTCGTTGTCGAAGTCGTCGACGATGGAGCCGCCAGCGGCGCCGACCTTGTCGAGACCGAGCGCCGGAGCAACATCGACGAAGCGGCCTATGTCCTCCTTCGACTCGAAAGCCGAAGGCGGGATCAGGTAAGCCCTGGGAACTTTGTCCGGATATCCGCCGAGCGTCTGGTAGGCAACGTTGAGAAGCCACCGTATCTCCAGACTCGACGATTCGCGTTCGAGATAGCGCTCGAAATATTCAATCGCCCTCTCAGAGCCTGACCGCAAAGTGTGACGGGCAGCACTCGAGAGCGGAAAGATGCACATGTCTGCCGTGTGGCGAATCGCGCAATTCTCAACCTCGCCGCGCCGCATCTGGGCGATCCCCAGCGCCGCAAGATCGATGCTTTCCATGGTCGCAAACCTGGCGTTTTCGGGCGCATGCTGATGCGCGATGCGGACGCCCTCCTCGAACTCGGCGATCGCCCGTGTGACGTCGCCCTTGTAAAGGGAGACAACGCCCTTTGCATTGTGCAGCCGCACGGCAGCAGCCGGATCGGTCGATTCGTCTGCAAGGTGTAGCGCGCTTTCGATATTGCCCGTAACTTCGTCGATCGAGGCTCGCCTGACATCACAGAGCGTGCTCAGATTGGTTCGCGTTGCGGGCAGCCTCGCAAAACTATCGATCAGATTGAAACCAGAGAAATCGGGCAGGCCTGTATCTCCCTGCGCCTGCGACGGCGGCTGCATCTGCGCCTGGCCGGTCGGCCAACTAAAGGTAAGCAGCGACAGAACGAGCGTTATTAGCAATAGCGATTTTTTCAAGCTTTGGGCTCCGCTGCGACTTCGACTGCTTCAGCGAGTACGGCAGATTCTCAACCAGCGCTTGTTTCCGGGTCAAGGTGTTCGTAGGTACGTGGCACAAACGAAAACTCTGTCCGAGAGTTCTGCTTCGTTGAAGCCGGGGTAGTGCTCTGC
>JBOGOP010000026.1:0-34138 GCA_050747225.1 Pyrinomonadaceae bacterium | reverse complement strand
ACGTCTGACTCGGCCGGCCCTAGAAGCCGCGCGAGATTACTGGCCTTGAGATATTTCTCATAGGTCTTAGCATCAAGCAGCACGGCGTCCGCTCGTCCGTTTACGGTAAGAATCACCGGTCTTCCGGTTTTGCGAACCTGGTCGAGCAACTCCCGCGTGTGTTTCTTCAAATCAGTTATCGGTCGAATATCTTCCGAGATGCTAAACACCATATGCTCTCCTTATCTGACACTTAATTTAGTGCTAAATTTAGCACTAAGTTAAGCTCTCTACAACCTCGAACCGAGGCTAGCTTCGTAACAGTGATGCCACTCGCTGGTTTACAGCTTGCCCGCCATGCGTGACGCACGACGGGCCAACCACATCGTCGTTCATGTCGATGTTCAATTCGCCGTCCTTGATCAGCAAACTGAGAAACGCGGTGACATTGCGCGCGTAAAGTTGGCTGGCGTGCACTGGCACAGTCGCAGGCAAATTGGTTGGCGCCATGATCACCACACCATTCCGTTCAACAACTTCATCAGCCTTGCTTGGCTCGACGTTGCCTCCGGTTGAACCCGCCAGGTCGATGACTATCGCGCCGCGTTTCATTCCGTCGACTGCGGCTTCGTCCATCAGCAGCGGCGCGCGACGCCCGGGAACCTGTGCAGTTGTGATCACAACGTCTGCAGTCTTGGCGTGCTCCGCAATCAAATCCCGGCCACGCTTCAACGCTTCTTCCGACAACTCAACCGCGTAACCGCCAGCGTCTTCAGTCTTGAGTCCGCCCAAATCCACTTCAAGAAAGGTCGCGCCCAGCGATCGCACTTGTTCACCAGCGGCGGCGCGAACGTCATACGCTTCAACAACGGCGCCCAAACGCCGCGCGGTCGCAATCGCTTGCAATCCCGCGACGCCGGCGCCCAAAACCAACGCGCGCGCGGGCGGCACGGTGCCGGCAGCGGTCATCAACAAGGGAAACATTCTGGGGATGCTTGATGCAGCGAGGACCACAGCCTTGTAGCCCGCCACTGTCGCCATTGATGAGAGTGCGTCCATCGATTGGGCTCGCGTGATGCGCGGCACCAATTCCATCGCAAACGTCGTCAGGCCTCGTTCTAGTGCGGGAGTCAATTGCGCAGGCTCATCGAGCGGACGCAGGAAACCCAGCACCACCGCACCGCTGCGCAGTCCAGCCAGGACTTTATCGGAAGGTCGATTAACGCTAACCAAAACGTCCGTGCCCGCGAGTATCGCATCCCGATCGGCGGACACTTCAGCCCCCGCCTCTGCATACTCCGCATCTGATCGCGCGGCTGCGAGACCGGCGCCGCTCTCGACGATCACCGTCGCCTTCAGCCCCAACAGCTTCTTCACCGAATCTGGCATCAGCGCCACACGCGCTTCACCCGGTTGGTCCTCTTTGAGCACAGCGATCTTCATATCATTCCAGCCCGATACAATTGCGCAAATTCGCTTCCACAGTGAGCAAAATTACCCGCTCAACAATTCATTGCTTTCGGCTTGGCGTTGTTGATCCAAGAATGAGTCGCAAGAGAATGGCGCATGCACCCGGCGAGCAATGTTCAGAATAAATAAGCGATTTTGGAGTATAGCATTCGAGCAATGAAGCTCAACAACCTTTCCGATCTTCAAAACAGTTTCGAAAACCCGTTGATTTCAGTCGTTTGCCAAGCTTCACAACCGCCATCTATAATCAATTGTTGTTCCACGGCGCATTGGTGTAGTTGGTTAACACGCTGCCCTCTCAAGGCAGAGATCACGGGTTCGAGTCCCGTATGCGCTACCATTTCCTGCTCGACTGCTCCTTCACCTTTGTAACTTGAACCATAGTTTGGCCGCGCCAAGATGCAGGAGCAATGACTGATGACAATTTCCGAAGGGTGGCAATGGTAGTAGGAATGTCCGACTACCTTTAGGCTTCTACTCACAACTGAAGCCGACTACTAAACTAATCCAACCTGTACCTCGGATTTAGCGTCGGCCCGACACTTTATGAGGTGATTTTATGAGCTCGATCCCACAAAACGCAGATGCTTCCAGCACGAACGGCAACCCGGAGGATGTCGCGATCGATAACAAACTCAGAGATCTCTTTACAGACGGTTCAGGTATTGTTAGAGGAGTGTGTTCAACCAGGAATGTTCCGGGAAGAGACACGCATTATCAGCTTGCCGATGGAACGGTTCATACTTTCCATGTGTATGGTGACGCGAATGCCTCAACCAGGACGAATCTCTATGTTCCCGCCGGTTTTTCAAAAATAGAACGTGTTGGTACAAGCACGGTGGTGGCCACCAATCCAACTACCAAGGAAGCAATTAATTTCTATCACGTTCGGAAAACTGTAGAGCAACCGCCGCCGAACAGCCTTGGGTCGAGGTACATTGGCCAAATTGGCGGGGCGGGAGCCGAGAGGCCGGGAGATATCCACGTCCATGCAACACTCTTCAAAAGCAGAGCGTCCCGCGATCAAGTAGAAGCCTTCCGGATGGAACCTACGAAAATAGTCGTAGCAAACGTTCCTGGCTTCCCCCGGGACATTAATAGTGACGTATCTGAACATGTTAGAGATATACGGTCACTAGTCTGACGGCGGCAAGAACTCAATCCATTCAGGGGTTACATCATGAATTTGATCTTTGGCTGTTTAGGAATCAGCTTCGCCATGATCTCGGCCTCAATCGTGACTCACAAGCCTGAGGCTCAAGTCATTGTTGCCGGCCGAGACTCTTCGATTGCGGTCGAGCAAGGTCAGAAATACTCGCATCGACCAAACCGTTACAGAGACTATCCGCGTTTCCGAATTGAGCAGAAGGGCGAACCGCAAGCTCCCAAGTCGTTGGACCAATGGCCGATGGAGTGTGAAGGCGCGGCGACGCGTTTGGATTTCGCGGTAGTGAACACTGGGAAATTAGAAGGAGCTTATCTAATTCTCATCGCCCGACGGGGAACCGGCGAGTTTTCCAGCAGTCTCAATCAGGCCCGTCTCTCGGGAGTGGAGGAGTATGTCCTGAGAACAGGTTCTGATCTGAAGTATGTGTTAGCACAAGGGGGCAGAGTAAAGGGCCTTGGTCGAATAGAGATTTATGTCGGAGGCAAACTTGCGGATATTATGCCGCTAAGAAAAAACGCTAAAGGATACTGTATTCCTGGACGAGACGGCGGTTGACGACAGTAGGTTTATCAGTCCGCCAAGCGGACGGATTATGGTACCCAGCAGTTCACTGCTGAGGTAAAGAGGAGAAGGTTTTGACTTCATAACTGGTCCCGCCAATCCCAGCGATGAATCGCTGGGCTATTTTCACTAGTTCGCTAATGCGGACTATCCCATTCCTGCTGCGCGATTATCGCGGCCATCTCAAGTTTCTCATCTTTTATCTCGTGTGTGGCATTGCTGCGACGCTGGCCCAACTGGCCTCCAGCGCCGGATCCAATGTGCCAAACCTGGGAGCGTATTGCAGTTCGTCAGCGGGATTGGATCGATAAGCAATACTGCCGAAAGCGGCGGCGTGGCGTACATGGCACACATCGGCGGGTTCGTAGCGGGCTTCGTGTTGACGTTTCTGTTCCGAGCAACTGGAATGAGACACGAAACTGTTTGATGAGGTCAGTACTACCTTGCATTAGACTCTCATGCGAGGTGGTATCGACTTCAAGCCAATACCTGAGTGCCAAGTCAAACGTGAAGCCCCTTTTTCAAGTCGGCCCGCAGTCCTCGCGTATCCTCTTTGACTTTCCCGCGTTTAGTAAAATAAAGTCGCTTCACAAACCGAAGGACACTCTATGAAAAAGTCTCTAACCGAGGAGTCGCTGGCAGGTCTCTCTGCCAGGCTTCAGCAGGCCAACAACGCTTTCGCTCAAATCTATCCGGGAGAAACCGGGAAGCGCCAGCCGGTGCACACCGTTTATGGCGGCGCTCATCTTTTCAAAGCTGACTCGGCGGTGCGCCTCGGAGCGCTGGCGCGGCGGTCGCTGGATCAGTTCGCACCGGATTTTCTGAGCTTCGCCAAAGCGATTGGACTGAACGGCGCCGACGGCCTTCCTGATTCGCTCGATGAAGATAGCGAGTTGCACAACCGGCTGGAGACTGATAGCGAACAAGTGCGCCGCGAAAACAAATCTGCCTGGTTCGCTCATGCGATCTACAACCGGGTTAGCGAGAAACTGCGCCGCGAGCCGGTGGAGGATTTTCGCATCGACTTTGAAGACGGTTATGGCAATCGACCCGACGATGAGGAAGACGGGCACGCCGCGTCGGCCGCTATCGAAGTGGCCGCAGGAATGGAAAACGGCACACTGCCGCCGTTCATAGGCATTCGCATAAAACCCTTCACCGAAGAACTGCGGGCGCGCAGCATAAGGACGCTCGACATTTTTGTTTCGACTTTGGTGGAAAAGTCAGGCGGCCGACTGCCGGAAAACTTCGTCGTTACGCAACCGAAGATTACGATTCCCGAACAGGTGGGCGCGCTCGCTGATCTTTTCGAATTGCTTGAAAGCAAGACCGGCCTGAAATCAGGCTCGCTCAAACTCGAAATGATGATAGAGACTACGCAGTCGATTATTAACGCTCGCGGTGAAATCAACCTGCCGCTGTTGTTAGCAGAAGCTCGTGGTCGCTGTGTGGCGGCGCATTTCGGGACGTATGACTACACGGCGAGCTGTAGTATCACGGCGGCGCACCAGCACATGATGCATTCCGCCTGCGACTTTGCTAAACACATGATGCAGGTTTCATTCGCGGGCACCGGGGTCTGGCTTTCGGATGGCGCCACGAACATCATGCCGGTTGCGCCGCACCGTTTCAGTGAGGGCGGGCCGCCATTGACCGCGGAACAGATTGCTGAGAATCGCGAGGTGGTTCATCGAGCCTGGAAGCTGCACTACGATCACATTCAGCATTCGCTCGAAAACGCGTTCTATCAGGGTTGGGATCTGCATCCCGCGCAACTGCCTACGCGTTACGCCGCCGTCTATTCTTTCTTTCTCGAAAGCCTCGACGCGGCTTCAGAACGTTTGAAAAATTTTGTGGAGAAGGCTGCGAAGGCAACGTTGGTTGGCGACGTGTTTGACGACGCGGCCACGGGCCAGGGACTGCTCAATTATTTTCTGCGCGCGATTAATTGCGGAGCCCTGACGGAAGCAGAAGCAGTCGAGCGTTCGGGACTGACTGTAGCTGAGTTAGGCTTCGGTTCGTTTGTAAAAATCCTGAACAACCGGCAAAGCTTGTAGTTTCTCGTAGCGCAAACTGTTAGTTTGCGAGTTTTATGCACAGATTCAAATTAGCGTACGACGACGCAAACTAACAGTTTGCGTTACTTCGAGCGGAGGATTGAATGAGAACTTTTCTTAGTTTGTTATTACTCAGCACACTTTTGTTGACAAACATGTCTGCAATGCAAAGACGCGGTCGCAAGAAAGCAGCCGGTGACCCGGACTTGGCGAAGAAGATTGCTCGGTTCGCTCCTACAACCTTAACGGCAAACACGGCAGCTCTTTCACCAGGCGATCGTAAAGCGCTGAACAAGATCATCGAAGCGGCCAGGTTGCTTGATCCATTGTTTCTGCGTCAGGTTTGGAGCGGCAACGACGAGCTCTACAAAAAGCTCGCGGCGGACAAGAGCGCGGTTGGGCGCCAGCGTTTGCACTATTTCCTGATCAATGATGGCCCGTGGTCGCGATTGGACAACAACGAGCCTTTCATAGAAGGTGTCCCACGCGAGAAGCCTCCTCAAGCGAATTTCTACCCTGACGACATCACCAAAGACGAATTCAATTCCTGGCTAGCCGGGCTGACTGACCCGGAGAAAGAAAAAGCGACGGGCTATTTCTACACAATCCGGCGCGACGCCGGCGGCAAGCTAATGAGCGTTCCTTACACGCAGGAGTATCGAGAGTTTCTCGAACCCGCCGCCAAATTGCTGCGCGAAGCCGCGGCACTAACGACGAACCAAACGCTGAAAGATTTCCTAAACAAGCGCGCCGACGCTTTTGGCTCAAACGATTACTACGCGAGCGACGTTGCCTGGATGGATCTCGAGGGTCCCATTGATGTGACCATCGGTCCTTATGAAACTTACGAAGACGAACTCTTCGGCTACAAGGCCGCGTTTGAAGCCTACGTCACGCTGACTGACGCCGCCGAAAGCGCCAAGCTTCAGAAATTCAGCCAACACCTGCAGGAACTGGAAAACAACCTGCCGATGGACGCGCGTTACCGTAATCCGAAACTTGGCGCGTCCGCGCCGATGCGCGTCGTCAATGAAGTTTTCGCTTCCGGTGAGGGAAATAATGGCGTGCAAACAGCAGCTTTCAATCTTCCCAATGACGAAAGGGTAGTGAAGGAAAAAGGTTCGGCGCGGATCATGCTGAAGAATGTTCAGGACGCAAAGTTTAACAAGGTCCTGGTTCCGATCACGCGAGTGGTACTGACTACCGCTCAACAACGTGCCGTCGCCTTCGACTCGTTTTTCACCCACATACTGATGCACGAGTTAATGCACGGTTTGGGTCCGCACAACATTACTGTTGACGGCCAGGCCACAACGGTCCGTTTGCAACTCAAAGAGCTCTATTCTTCGATTGAGGAAGCGAAGGCGGATGTAACCGGCCTCTGGGCGTTGCAGTATCTACTCGACAAAGGCGTCATCGGCAAACAAATGCAGCGCACCCTCTACACAACCTACCTCGCCAGCATGTTTCGCTCGGTGCGTTTCGGGCTAACCGAGTCGCACGCGCGCGGTGTGGCCATGCAGTTCAACTACTTTACCGACGAGGGCGCGATCAAGTTTGACGCGACGACCGGCAAGTTCAGCGCTGATGACGCAAAGATGAAGGCTGCGGTAACGAAACTAACTCACGAGCTGTTGACTATTGAGGCTGAAGGCTCTTACGGCAAGGCGAAAGCGATACTCGATAAGTATTCGCTGATTCGTCCGGAGATGAAGGGCGCGCTTGACCGGTTAACCGGAGTACCAGTTGATATCGAGCCGATCTTTCCGCTGGCGAAGTAGGACAAGCTTTCCTCCCGTCGAAAGGAGTGTCGTAAGCAGCGGTCAAGTGACTTGCTGGGAGCGCGGGCGTCCCGCCCGCAATGAGCGCGAAGCACGAACCAGACGGCGCGAGTTGAATTTCCTGGACAGCTCGTCGCACCTTGCGGTGCTCAGGCGGGCGGGACGCCCGCGCTCCCAGCAAATCACTTGACCGTATCGTCAGGCTTCTTAAGCAAAGTCTGCCAGACTCGAAGGGTTTCGCAAAAAACCGGACAGACAGGAATGTCTGTCCTACTAAGCCCGCCGAATAAATTTCGCTGCAACCCACCCCAGCAGAATCAAAACCGCAAGCACCGCCCAGTTGTATTGGTCGCCGTAAGAGACGCCGGGAAAATGATTGCTGATCATTATGAAAACTACCGGCACCGCCATGAACGTATTCTGTTTTGAACGCAGCTTGGCCTGAGCGCTCAACGCGTCATCAGGTTTTTGTCCGGCATTGAGCGCAGCAATCATCTTCTTTTGTGCCGGCAGGATTCGCATCCACACGTTCGCGGCCATGATCGTGCCAAGCAAAGCGCCAACATGAATGTAAGCCGCGCGTCCGCTAAAGACGCGCGTTAAGCCATAAGTCAACCCAACAATCATTAGGTAGGCGATGACCGCGAAGGCCTTCTCGTTTGTTCGCAACGGCGACAGCATCATCACGTCGTAAACAATCCAGCCAACGATCAATACGACGATTCCCACGCCGATTGCCGCACCCACGCTAATGTCGCGAACATCCGGGTCAACCAAAGCGCCGCCGCCGATATAGTAAACGAGCACCAGCAAGGCAAAGCCGCTAAGCCAGGTGGTGCCGGCTTCCCAACGAAACCAATGGAGCGTGCGCGAAACAAGATCCGGCACTTTCCGTTTCTCGACCACGTAAAAGCCGCCGCTATGCACCATCCAGATCTGCGCAGTCTCTCCGGTGTTGGCGACAGCCTTCTCTTCTTCGCTGAGGCGGGCGTCGAGCCAGGTGAAATAGTAAGTAGTGCCAACCCACATGATGCCCGCGAACACGTGAATCCAGCGGAGGATCAGATTGAGCCATTCGCTAAGAGTTGGATTGATGTTCATTTTTGTAACGCAAGCGGTTAGCTTGCGGGCGCTTCGCAAACTAACAGTTTGCGTTACTTTTAACTGCCGCGGTAAGTAGAGTAACCATACGGGCTGATCAAAAGTGGCACATGATAGTGTTGCGCCTCATCATCCACTTTGAAAACCACCGTTACCTGCGGATAAAAATAATCGATGTCGAGTTCGCTAAAATAGTGCTCCGTATCGAAAACGAGCCGATAGGTTCCGTCTGACAATGGTGTTTCAACCAGAAAGAACGGTTTCACTCGTCCATCTTCATCGGTCCAGGCATGACTTAACTCAGCCCACGTTTCATCCGTGTTCTGAACGTCCAAATGGACAGCGACGCCGCCGGCGGGCGCGCCGCGCGAGACGTCGAGCACGTGCGTTGAGATAGTGCTCATTTCGAGTCTGGAGTCTACAGTCTGGAGTCGAATGTCAACAAGAAGAATTTTCTGATTTGCAAACCAGAGCAAACGATCCACGAAGTAACACTAAGCAACACTAACTTTCTTCTTCGTGAAAATTCGTGTGACTTCGTGGATCGCTTTTACCAACCACTGGCGAAAGCGCGAACTCTGAAATAACTAAACGCCCGGGCATTTGGCTCCTCGCTCACTTCGTCTGGACAGCTAGAAGCTTTCTTAAGCGCAGCTCGGTAATCTTCGCCTGCTCGGCTGCAGCAATCCGCAACTCCGCATCCGCATTGTTTTCCAAGCGCGCGCGCAGGATGGTCAGCATCTCCTCAGAACTTTTCCCCGAGGCGCAAACAATGAAGATGTGACCAAACCGCTTTTCATACTCGCGGTTCAATTCAACCAGCGCATCCAAGGTCCGCTGAGCAGAGTCGCGAATGCCCGATTGTTCATCTTCAGACCACTGCTGCGCTTCTGTCGCAGTCGGAGCCGCGGCCTTCTTCTCACCAATCTTAGGATGACTATGAAATGCTTCGAGCCAGTCTTGAGCGTCCAGCGACCACCAAACGCGATCGGCACTGCTTAGCAATTCGTTCAAGCCGGCGTAGGGGCGTGCGGCAACCAGCTGTTGCGCCCATAGCTTTGAGCCGCAGCATTTTAAGAATTCTGCTTCTGCCTGGTTCGCTGAAATTGAATTCAGCGAAGCAAGGTCAAGTTCAGACGAGTGGCAATTGTCAGTTCTCAAGAAATCTATTCGCTACTCTTTGGAGTGCGGTGACCTGTCACCGCTTTTGCCCTGGGCGGCCTGACGCCCAAAGTCTATCCACAAGTTTCTAATCAACGATGGCGGCGACAGGTCGCCACCGGCCAAAGCGGTGACAGGTCACCGCACTCCAAGAGTTGAATCCAGCGAGCCCTGTTGTATTCATGCGAGCTTTCCGTAAACCCGCAACCGGCTCACGCCACCATCCGGAAAAATATTGAACCGCAGATGCGAAACGATTCCGGCATCCAAAAGTTCGTCTTCAAAGAAATGTCTGGTGTGGGCTTGTAGTTTGGTGCGGGGCAAAACGCTTTGCCAGACTACGGATAAGTCAGTCAGATTATCTTCCGGCAAATCGGGCGCATTCGTGGCCTCGAGCGCGCAGCTCTCCGGAAAATTTCCTTTGAACCAGGCGGTGTCAACTTCAAGGCGACGAATCTGGCCCGGCCTGCCAAGCCTGATTATTGTCCAATCGTGACCCGGTCCGCGGCGGCGTTTAGTTTCCCAGCCGTCACTCATGTTTGCGGCCCGACCCGGCATGATCAGATTGTGACGATGACCAAAGAACATATCGCTGCACGCGAGCACGATTCCGCCATTCTCAACTGCCGCGAGATCGATGTCGCCGCCAATGCGTTCAATCCGATCCCAGTCGGGAACTACTTCGCCATAGACTCTTAAGCGCGCCACACCGCCGTCAGGATAAATTTTGAAACGCAGATGCGTGCAGCGCTGCTCGCTATCGACAGCAAACGGATTTTGCGAATCACCGGCGAGCGGCAACTGCGGCAGGATTTGAGCCCATTGGACTGTCTCGCTCAACAGGTCTTCCACCGTGGGCAAACCATCCAGCGTGCAGGCTTCAAGTGAACAATGCTCCGGATAATTGCCGCGGAAGAAACTGGTATCGACCACCACGCCGCGAATAATTCCCGGCAGGCCGAGACGGATAATGCACCAGTCAAAGCCCGGCGTGCGGCGTCTGCGCGATTCCCAGCCGTCCATCCACTTGCCCAGGTCGGTGTACTTGCCTTCGATAAAGATCGGAGCCGCGGGCTTGAGGAGATTCTCTTTGGGCGCAAAAAAATCATCGTTGGCAAAGAGCACCGCGCCGCCAAGTTTCTCCGCAGCCAGATCAACCAGTTCAGTAAAGTCCATTTGCGCTTTTAACCTTCGGGATAAAAAACAAAGATGGTGCAGCCGGTTTTCGACTGCGGCACGTGTGACGAGCCTTTCGGATTATGAATGAAACTGCCGGCGGGATAATCGCGAACGCCGTCGTTGAAGACTCCGGAGACCACATAGACTTCTTCCGGCCCGGGCTCATGGAGATCGATTCCCTCCCAACACGCGCCCGGATCGATTTCGACAACCTGCGCCGTCGCACCGTTCGTCGCTTGCCAGAGCGTTCGTACCCTGATGGTGCCGCCGAATTTCTCTTTTACGGGCGCGTCTTCGGTTAGCGCCCATTCAATTTCAGGCATAAGTAGGACAGGCATTCCTGCCTGTCGCTCCTCCTTATTACGAAATGACAGACAGGAATGTCTGTCCTACACCAGCAATAGTCCGCGCGGTTCGCCGATGAATTCGCCGCTATCATATATCTTCCGGCCACGAAGAAAAGTTTTCTCTACCACGCCGTTTAAAACTCGGCTTTCATAAGGAGTCAGCTTGTGGCGATGCTGAAGCGCGGCGGCCTCAACGCGAAACTGTTTTCTAGGATTCCAAATCACTACATCAGCGTCGTACGCGACTTTGAGCAAACCCTTTCGGCGGTCGAGTCCGACAAGTTTTGCCGGCGCACTGCATAACCAGCGCGCCACGTCATCAAGAGAAAAGCCTCGGCGTTTGCTCTCGGTCCAAACAATCGGCAGTCGCAACTGTAGAGAAGATATGCCACCCCAGGCCTGGAGGAAATCTCCACTTTCCCGCAACTTCATTTCAGGCGGGCATGGCGAATGGTCCGAAACGACCATATCGATGATCCCCTCGCCGAGAGCGCTCCAGAGTTGTTCACGATTATCACGCTCGCGAATTGGCGGACAACATTTGAATTCCGTGGCGCCGTCAGAAATCTCTTCGGCCGCAAACGTTAGGTAGTGCGGACAGGTTTCCGCCGTGATCTTAATTCCCTCCGCTTTCGCATCACGTAGCATCGGCAGAGAATCGGCCGATGAATGATGAACGATGTGAACTCGGGCGCCAAACTCGCGGCTCAACTTGATCATTAACGCAACCGCTTCGTCTTCTGCTGCACGCGGACGCGATGCGAGGAACGTTGCGTATTCAGTAGGACAGACATTCCTGTATGTCCTGGCTGCGTTGTCACTCGCTGAAGTCTCATTTTCAAAAGAGGGACAGGCAGGAATGCCTGTCCTACTTATTGGACCGGGCACTTCAGCGTGAACAATTAACAGCGCCTCCAGTCTCGCCAACTCCGGCAGCGCCTGTCGCAGATCGTCCTCTGTAACATTCGGAAATTCATCGACGCCGGAATGAATTAGAAAACACTTGAAGCCCACCACACCGTCGTCGTATAGCGCCGCAATCTCACCCGCGTTTCCCGGAACTACGCCGCCCCAAAAGCCGACGTCAACGGAGCATTGGCTGCGCGCTGCTGCTAACTTTTCCCGTAGGCCCGCGATGGTTGTTGTCGGCGGAACCGAGTTGAGCGGCATATCGACCAGCGTAGTTACGCCGCCGGCCGCGGCTGCTCGCGTCGCGCTTGCAAATCCCTCCCATTCAGTGCGACCCGGCTCGTTGACGTGAACGTGCGTATCAACCAGTCCCGCCATCACCAGCGATTCGTCGTCTGCCTCTATCAGCTCGCAATCTTCAGGCGCGCTATCGTACGAGCTGATGGCAACTATTCTGTCGTCAACGATATGGATCGAAGCCGGAGCAATCGAATCCGGTAAGACGACTCGAGGCCCGCGTATGACGAGATTAGGCGTCGGCATTAGTTATGGTGCGCAAACCTTTAGTTTGCGAAGTACACCTCAGCCAAAAGAAGGTGGAGGTGGCGGCAGATTTGTTTGCTGTTCGCTGAGCCCAAACACCTGCTCATAGGCAGCCGCGATCGCGCCAAAGCTGATCGGCATAACCAGGAAAGCTCCAACGTAACAGAAAAGCACACCAACAAAAGTTAAGAGACCAGTCAGGACGAGCATTCCGAGCAGGCGCCAGAAGTTCGCGAATCCTGCTCGTATGCTCAGCTTAACTGCATCCAATCCCTTTAGACGACGATCAACGATCAACGGGTAGGCAAAGGTGAATACAACCGAAAGAACGATCAAGACCAACATGATAACGAGCCAAACAACCCCAAATATCGCAAAGAAACTCAGTAGCGCTACCGGGTCGGGTTCTCCATTCCTGGAAGTGGCCATCATCCCAAACATCCCCACAATGTACAGAAAGTAGGTGGGAACAATGACCAGCATGATGGGAATCATGTGCAGCAACGTTGCGATTACTGCGTCGCCAAAGTAGTCGAATCCTTTAAAGAGGGTACTAAACTCAATCGGCTGCCCGCGCCTTGTTTTGAACACAGCCAGGTAAATGCCGCACATCATCGGTCCCATTAGAATCCCCAGCGGGACCAGGCTGCCGATTATTATTCCGACCAGCGTCATGCCGACGAACAGCCAGTATTGACTCCGGATCAAATCCCAACCGGCCTTGATACATTCAACCGGCTGCACGGCATTTCGTTTGAATTCGATCTCGTTGAAGGGAAAGCTCATTATTTCCGGTCCTTTCACTGGAAACTCAGATGGCTATTAGTATCACGTTTCCAGCCAGCCTTATCTATTAGTTGTAACAACTGTCCCTTTATTGCTTCAGTGTAAACCAGTGCCCCCATGTGATTGGGATGGCCAAGCGAAGCATAACGGCAAATCAAAAAGAGATCCTTACGGGCTTCCTTTTGCTTGTTATCTTCCTTGACGCCTTTTGGCTTCTTATAAGTTTCTTCGCAACTCTTAATTCTGCTTTCCCTGACGTGATCGTTTGCTTTATACGCAGCGGTGCCGAATGAAAGTAAGACTACTACCTTCGCAAAACCGGAAACATTTGTTGAGGCGAACAAAAACGTCCACAGCAATGTCTCTGGAGCCGCAAACACATGTTCAGGTCCAAACTGAATTTCCGCGAACATTACTCTAGGCGAGGAAGGCTCAGTGTTTGCCGCCTCATTTGTTTTCATGACAGCCTCTGCGAGGTTTGCGGTTGAAGACTTATACCACTCACTCGAAATGGCTATCAGATGCTGCCGCATCTCCTTGTCACTCATCTTCCGCGCCTCCGGTCTTTGACTATTGAGTTTCTTTACCAGCAGGCGCAGGAAGGCGTTGTCGGCAGTTTGGAGCGAAACAATCGGATAGTAGCCGGTGACGACGACCTGTGCGTGCGGAAAACCAATTCGCACGCGCTGCAACAAAAGCTGCATCTTCTCACCGCAGTTCTGTCTTGCCTGGGCGCGCACATCCTCGAGCGGGGTTGATGCTGCCAAAAGGTTTTTTACGCCGACGTCGTTAATACAACCGTTCATGAGGATAAGAGCGGGACTGGTTTGGTTCTGCGCGTAATACTGGATTGCGTGATCCAACTGTTCGTTTATTGTTGGTGAAGTCATATTGACTTCGCCATTGCTGGACATGAAAGTGGGTGTCGCCAAAGTTGATCCGGAAATGACTGCGCCTGAATGAGCTTCGATGTGCAGTTTTACTTCTCTGTTAGTTTTTTCCTGCAGCCAGCACTTCACGCGCGTCGAAAACTTCTCGTCGTCTCTAAGCCCTTGTCCCCACATTATCGAGTCGCCGAGCACCAGCATCTGTAACGGATCGCCGGCTGCGGGATTGACTGAACAGTCGCCAAAGGCAGTTGTCGTCGTAAGAAACAGCAGGACAATTGTTCCGACGACGGGTAGAAATGTTTTGCTTAGCTTGTTGAGCGTCATCTGGATCTCAGCTGGCGCAGGAAATCTTCCAGCACATTGAGGCTGACTTTGAGACGGTAATCCCGGGTGGAACGAATGTCGTCAATAGGCACGATCTCGCGCGACAATTCGGCGAGGGCTTTCTCGATGGCGCTTTCGTCAAGCCTCGCGCCCTGCAACACTGCCTCCGTTTTGCGACAGCGAAGCGGAACTGGCGCAACACTACCAAGCGCGATTCGTATCACGTCAATGATTCCGTCGTTTATTCGCGCAGTCGCGGCCAAACAAACCTTCGAGATCGCCTGCGCCTTTCGCGTGCCTACCTTGCGATAGTAATGGCGCAAGTCCGGCCACAAGCGCGGTAGGCGAATACGCGCCAGCAGCTCATCAGGCTGCATGATTGTTTGCTTGTAACCCGTATGAAAACTTTGGTAGGGCACCCAGCGCGAGCCGCGCACGGAAAGAAGTTCGAGCTCCGCGTTGTAGGCGAGTAGGGCCGGAGGTGAGTCTGCGGCTGGAGAGGCATTTACTATGTTGCCACCCAGCGTGCCGCGGTTTTGAATTGCGAGCCCGCCGGTTTCGCTGGCCGCCTGACCGAGCATCGGAAACTCTTCCTGGAGGATGGGATTCGCTTGCACATCGGTATAGGTAGTCAGGGCGCCCAGGGTGATGTGCTCAGTCGCTTCTTCAATACCGCGCAGCGCCGCGAGGTTCCAGATGTTGAGATAGTTTTTGTGCGGCAGCTTGCCTGCTTCGAGCAGCACCATCAGATCCGTACCGCCGGCAAACGGTTGCCAGACGCCTGGCTCACGCGCGAGCACGGAGAGTGCGTCAGGCAAACTCGGCGGGGAAATCAATTGATAACTGGGAACGTGACCTCTCATTTTGAAGCGCGTGGGGGACTCTTAGACGCCGGTTGGATGTTCTTTTCGTCTTCAGATACGGCGACCGGAACTTTGGGTCTCACTTTGGCAGTTCCCAGAGACAGACAAAGGCGTCGCAGTTCTGACACCAGCTTTAGTCGAGCGGTAATGGCTGCGGCTGACATGTCAATTTGTCGCATCGTCGATGTCTTCCTTCAACGCCACAATGTCAGCCAGGTCCTGCGGACTGCCACGCATCATCTTTAGCGATATAAGACCTTCACGCGAAACCACGAAAAATCTGCCGCCTTCCCAATCCGCTGCCACTCGTGAGTCCCAGACTTGTCGAATCTCGGGCGTGACGAGAAGCAGGTCTAACGAGAGCACCTGGCCGGTTTGACTGTGTATCTTCGACACCCGGCGTATTTCAATGCCACCCTTGGCAAAAGTCATGTCCAAGCCTCGAATTGTATAATCGAGCGTTTTGGCAATCTCCAAGACTTGATCTAAAGACTCGGAAATGATCAACAGATCGATGTCAACCGTGGCTCGTGGACGATCATACACTGCCAACGCGAGGCCGCCACAAAGAGCGTAGTCGATCTTGTGCTCGTCAAGAGCTTCCATCAACTTTCGAAATTCCTCATAAAGATCAAACATTAGTGCGCCTTATTTCTGGCAAGCTCGCACAACCGACTCAAAGATCTTCACATAGCCGGTGCAGCGACAAAGATTTCCTGCCAGTCCATTACGAATATCGGCTTCGGTAGGATTCGAATTTCGTTCGAGCAGATCCACGGCAGCCATCACCATGCCCGGCGTGCAGATGCCGCACTGCGCGCCACCACACTCAATGAACGCCTGCTGAACGGCGTGTAACTGCTCGCCACTCGCGACCGCTTCGATTGTCTTGATCGTAGTGCCCTCAACTTGCGCTACCGGAACCAGGCAACTATTCACAATCCGGCCATCGACGACGACGCTACACGCGCCACACTCGCCCTCGCCGCAACCTTCCTTCGTGCCTGTAAGGCGCAACTGCTCGCGCAAGACATCGAGCAAGCGCTCCATGGGATGCGCCTGGAGCCTGCGCGGCTCGCCGTTAACTATGCAATTGATCGGAGTTGTGCCCTCAGCCATGATTTCTCTAAAAGCCGTGTTTACCTTACGAAGACGCCAGTTTCTCCATCATCGCCTCCGGCATTAGCGGCACATGACTGAAACTTACACCCGTCGCATTTTCAATCGCACTCAGGATCGCCGGCGCGGCACCGTCCATCGGCAGTTCACCGATTCCTTTTGCTCCTCCCGGACCGTACGCATAAGGATGCTCTTCGAAGTAGACACGAATCGGCGGGATGTCAGCGGCGGTTGGCATGATGTAGTTGGTCATTTGCCCGTTAGCCATGCGCCCATCTTTCCACACGACGTTTTCGAAGAGCGTAAAACCAATCGCCTGCGCCACGCCGCCTTCGATTTGTCCGGCCGCCAGCACCGGATTGATCACTCGCCCAACTTCCTGCACCGCGACAAAGTCGTCTACATGCGCTTCGTAGGTCAGCAGATCAACTGAAACTTCGGCCACGTAAACCGCCCACGCGTAAGTGCCATAAGCGTCGCCCTGATACTTCTCGTCGTCCCAGTAAACATTCGGTGGGGGCTGATACTTGCTAAAAGTTTTCAACGGGCCAATGGTCTCGAGATATTTGCCACAAGCCGCCTGGAAGCCTGCTGAGTCGTAATCTTCGGGCAAGAGTCCGCTGCCGGTAAGCGTCTGCTTCAAGCCCAGCACGGCCGACTCCACGAGTTTGCCGACTACCATGCAAGTGCGCGACGCGACTGTCGGTCCGCTATTGGGAACATCTTTTGTATCGGGCTGGGCGATATCGATCAAAGCCGCTTCAATACCAAGAGCTTCGGAAGCGATTTGGGAAAAGATAGTGTTAGTGCCCTGCCCGATTTCGGTGCTGGCAGCCAGAATCCGCACGTGTCCTTCCGCTGTTGCCTCCGCGCCAACCACCGAGGCCAGGTAAACTTCGCCCGAGCCGGTAAAGCCGGCGCCATGCATGAACGAAGCGAACCCAATGCCCTTCTTGATCCGCGATTCATTCCTGCCTCCTGCTCCTGCCTCCTGCTCCTGATTCTGTCGCGCGAAGCGTTGCGTCTTTTGATGGAAGTCCGTCAGCTCAAATGCGCGATTGAGCAATTGATCCATATCAACTTTTTCACGAATCAATTGGCTGGTTGCAGTTGTCTCCCCCTGCTTCACAAAGTTGCGGCGACGAAACTCATCCGGCGACAGCCCTAAGGTCCGGGCAACCTTATCGAGTTGTCGCTCGAGCGCAAAAATACTTTGCGGAGCCCCAAACCCTCTAAAAGCCCCATGCGGAGGAACGTTGGTAGCAACCGCGCTCGAGCGAATGCGCACATTGGGACAAAAATAAGGACCGGCGGCGTGAATGGTACCTCGTGAAAGCACTACCGGAGAAAGCGTGCAGTAGGCGCCCCCATCAATGATGAACTCGATGTCCATCGCCAGCAGCTTGCCGTCTTTCCCGACGGCAGTCTTATGTCGCGTGCGCGAGGGATGACGCTTCGTGGTCGCCAACATGTCTTCAGCGCGATCGTAAATCATCTTCACCGGCTTGCCTGATTTCCACGAGAGAAGTGCGGCGTGACCGGCAAGCATCGATGGATACTCTTCCTTGCCGCCAAAGCCGCCGCCGGTTTCAGTTTGAATGACGCGGATTTTTTCTTCGGGCAGGTCAAACAGTTTCACCAGCGCTTTGTGAACGTAGTAAGGACATTGCATCGAACCCCACACTGTCACGCCTTCGCTCGCATTGGCGATGGCGATCGCGCCATTGTTCTCGATGTAGAGTTGCTCCTGGGCGCCGGTGTGATACTCACCTTCGACAACAAAGTCAGCGGTCGACCAGACGTCATCCACGTTGCCCTTATCGACCAGAAAAGATTTGAAGACGTTGTTGTCTCCCCAAACGATCTCCTTCTTGTTTACCGAATCTTCCAGCGTAAAGATCGGCGGCAGCTCCTCGATCTCAATCCGAACGTTCCGGCGCGCTTCTTCCAATAGGTACTTATCCGGATGTGCCAACAGCAGAATTGGTTCTTCGGGATGATTAACTACCTGGTCTGCGAGGTAAGGCTGATCGTTGACTATCAAAGCCACGTAGTTTTCACCGTGACTTTCATGGATGTCTTTCGCCGTGACTATAGTGAATTCGTGCCAGGGAATGTCGCCTGCGAATGAAATGCTTTTGATACGACCGCGCGCCACCTGGCTGCGCACCGTGGCGCCGTGAAGCATCTCCGGAAAAGAAAGATCGTCGACGTAAAGCGCCGCGCCAGTAACTTTCTGCCGGCCCTCCTTGCGCGGCGCTGACTTGCCGATGGGATGATTGTTTGTCGCGCTCATTTGCCAGTGAACAGTTTTAGATGTCGCATCATCCCACGAAAAAACTTGTCAGCCAAGAATGCGGGACCGTATGTAGGTGAGATGCGTTTTCGCTCCAGATGGAGCGAGATGTTTATAGGCCTGCCATTTCCCAAAACGTTCAGCGCTCTGTAGGAGCGCAACATTCGCCTTGGTGGCTCGGGTCAGTGATTCGCACATGTCGCTCCTACCGGAGCGAGGTATTGGGAAAACTATGTCTGTGGCTATAAACATCTCGCTCCTCTGGAGCGAAACAGTCTTAGTTGCATGCGTCAGGGTTTCGCGATCACGAGCGGGTTCGCCTCCAGCTCGCGACGGTAAAATACTCGCGGACGCTGGACGCTGCGTTTCTCTGGCTCAGCAATATTTTGCTCTCCTTCAACAAACGAGATCTGCAACCCAACGCCGCGCGCTTGTTTCATTTTCTCCTGCTGCATTTGCGGCACACGTTCAGTAGCGAAGTCGAGCCATTCTCTGACAATGAGCGTCCCATCCTTCGGCTCACGGTCAGCAACGGGAGTTTTTAGTCCTTCCTCAACCAAAGCGTAGGTCAGCAAACCGTGACCAAGCTGCGCAGTTTCGAGCGCTGCTTGATAACTCTGCGCCGCGGTGAGAATGTACATCCCTTTTTCGTACGCGAGTTGGGCCAGGCCTTTTGAATTCATCGGCCCGCGTCGCTTCTCTTCCGCTTCCAGGGCTTGTCCCGAGTTGCAGGCATCGATGACCAGCAGCAGATGCTCGGCATCGAGACGTTCAACCGCTTGCTCCAGCTCCTCATCCGAAATGCTGTGCGCGAGTATGTTGCGCAACCCCTGCTCGTTCAGTTTTGTGCGCTCGCCGTCATAACCAAGGTCGTGCGGGATAAGATAAAAACGCTGAGCTTGCGCGGTGCCATGACCGGCAAAGTAGATGATGACGGTGTCTTCGGGCTCGGCGCGCTTGAGATTGGTTAGTGGTCCCGCTTTCATGGAAGGCGGCTCCGAAACTCCCGACAGTCGTCGCAGGGCTGAAAGAATATTTGCCTTGGTTGCGTTCTCGTTGACAAGTGAAACTACCTCGACTCGTTCGAAGCGTCCCATCTGTGTTTGTCTGATTCGCGTTTCTTCGCTGAAGCTCTGCGCGTCAGCCAAAGCGTACTTCAGGTTGTACTGTGGATTCGCGTATTCATTAAGGCCTACTGCGATGATGTAAGCAGTACCGGCGCGCTTTAAGCCGTCGGCGCCGGTTAGCGGCAATTGCGCGTCCTTGCTCTTAACGCTATCTCTATTGAAAGCATAGGCGGTCAGACGGTTGGCGCCGGCGGTGATCGTAATCTCATCCTCCAAAGCGATCGTGGGCTTTCCATTCAACACATCACCATGCCAAACCTTCAGCAGCGAACCATTGCGAAACAGGCGTACGTCGCGCGCGCCGCTCCCCTGGGCATGATCCTTATCCGCCGGCGCATCGGTTACGTCGATTTTCACTTTAACCGTGCGCGCAGTTATTGCGACCGCCGGATCAGATGCAGCTAGAGACAATTTCACTGTTGGCTGGCGCCGATCCTTTTTAGAAACGTCCTGGGCCACTCGCGGACGTTTGCCGGCAAGAATGTCGGCGAGCAGGCCGGGATAATAAAACTCATTGAAGAACCATTCGATGGGCGCGACGTTGAAAGTGTCCTGGTTGTAGCGCCAAAGAATCTGGTTCCAGGAAATCGGAGTACCGTCAAACAACCCCTGTGGAGTTACTACCATCCACTCTCCGCCGTCATCGAGTGAGATGAGAGTCAACAAGTGCTCGCCGGTATTCGTGTCCCACAAGAACGTTGCGCCGTCGTCGCAGGCTGACGCGAGCAAGCGCGAGTCAGGACTGAAGTCGAGCGAGTCGATGTTGGTTGTATGCCCGACGAGCGTACGCAACTCGGTCCGCGTCGCCACGTCCCAAATCTTGATTGTGTTGTCACTGCTGCTCGATGCCAGCAGTCGTCCATCGCGACTGAAGGTAACTTGGGTTACACCTTTGCCATGTCGCTGGAGGGCGCCAAGCTCGGTACCGCTGGCCACATCCCAAAGCTGCACCTGGCCAATGGCCTCGACCTTCATGTCTTTCATGAAATCCTGCGGGTCATCCGGCAATTTGTTTTTCGATCTTTTCTGTCCCTGGGCCGTCGCCGCTTTCATCATCGCGTCCATGTCAAAATTCGACTTTGACTCAACACCGCCCACGGCGAGGATTCGACCGTCAGGACTGAAGGCCAAAGATGTAACGCTGCGCCCCATGGTGCCGGCAGACATCGAACCCATCACGCTTGTGATCATCGCAGTCATGTCGGCCATGTTCGGCAATTGCATAGACTGAATTTGTGCGATTGAAGGCCTGGAGCCTGACTTGCCGGGCTTCACTGAACCGGGGGAACTGAGGTTCCCAGGATTTCCCAGGGCGCTTAACTTATCCATTGGCGAAGCAGAAAGATCGCGCACCTTATTTCCCGAGCCGGTGTCCCAGAGCGAAATCGCACCCATGGAGGTGAGCGTTGCGAGCACTCGACCATCGGGGCTGAAACCCGCTTCGCTTGCGCCCATGCCAATCGTGAGGGTCGTTAGCTCACGCCCTGACTTAACATCCCAAATCTTTGTTTGACTAGCGCTTGGCAAAGGCTGTGCGGTGGCTGGGGCCCTCCTGACATCATCGAAGGCTGGACCATAATTTACGACGAGCATCGCGCCGTCCCGGCTGAAACTGGCGCGTTGCACCACGCTGCCCCTCGATGCTGGAACCAGCGCTTGTAGTTTACGACCCGTCTGAACTTCGACGATTGAGACCGCGTCACTCGTGAGACTATAGGCTGCCAGCAAACGGCCATCCGGACTTGGCAAGGAGATCATCATGTCAGCGGGCGCATTCGAAATGCGCAAGCCGCGACCACCGCGGAGATCCCAACGAGTGCGCCCTCCCGAAGCCAGTTGAGTGCCGTCTGCGCTGAAGCTGACTTTGTAGGCCATGTTGGTCCGGCCGTTCAACTTCAGCAATTGCTTGCCAGTTTCCAGCTCCCAAAGGATGGTTGGCGTATCAAACCCGCCGGTGGCTAGTCTCTTTCCATCGTCACTGAAGCTAAAGAAGGCCGCAGTCTGTATTGAAAGCAAACCGCCGTTTGGCACCTGCAATGAGGGCAACTCCTGACCGGTCGCTGTGTCCCAAAGTCTGACCGTGTAACCTTCGACCAAGCCCAGCTGGCTACCGTCCCTGTTGAATTTGACGGTGGTGTATTCGCTGGCCGTTAGACCCAGGATTCGTTCCTTATTCTTTGTTAAGTCCCAGAGCCTTAGTTTCTTGTCGATGATTCCCGAGACGAGTGGGCGGCCATCCGACGCATAGGCGACTTGCGTACTCGAAAAATCTTCATCAGGCAGATTGATCGAGCGTAACTCGCGTCCGCTATTGCAAACGAAAAACTTAACCAGCGGTTGAGACGGGTCAAATATCACTTTGGCCAGTTCATTGCCATTAGGGCTAAGCGCCACCCCGCCCTCGCCGCCGTTGAGGGCGGCGACGCTCACGTCAATCGCGCCCAGGTTGCGGAGTTCCTTTCCACTCGCAACGTCCCAAATTCTAATTGAGTCGCTGACTGTCACTATCTGGCCACTTGCAGTGAAGGCGATGAAGGAGACTCCCATCGCAGAAGCTAGCGAGCCCTGCGATCCGGCTAGCGTGTACAGCTCGCGCCCGGTCGTGACATCCCAAATTTTGACGGAGTTGTCGCCGGCGGCGGCCGCTATCAGCCGGCTGTCCGGGCTAAAGGCAATAAAAGGAGAGACCCCCATCACGCTTTGGGTGCCGCTCGAAAGGTTGCGCAACTCGCGACCGGTCGCCGTTTCCCAAAGTTTGATGGTGCTGCTGCGGTAAGTGGCAGTTGCGAGCAAGCGGCCGTCAGGACTGAAGACGAGGCGAGTGGCGCCAATAAAAGTGTTGTAGCCGGTTTGGAGCACGAGTTCCGGCTTAGCCTCTCTCGCTCGTTGCTCAGCCTGAGAGTTATTTGCAGAGCTCGCGGTCTGAACGCCGAGGCCCCGTTGGTCTGGGGTTGGAGTAGTGGCCGGCGCTTGTGCGAATGTGCCGGTTGCCAGCGCGGCGATCGCAACTAACACTAAGGCTAAACGGGCTGCGGCATTGGGCGGCACGTAGTAATCCGTCATGATCGTCCTCGTGACAGTTAAAATGACCTGTCGGGAGTCAGGGGTTGTGTCTTGATTTGAAGTTTATCGTCCTCAGTTCGTAAAACGATCCACGAAGTAACAAGAACTTTCACGAACGAAAAGTTTAGTGTTGTTTGGTGTGATTTCGCGGATCATTGCCTTTGTTTCTAAACGGAACACTTCCAAATCAGGGATCACACTGCCTTCTCGCCGGTTGTCTCGTGTATTATTCTCCCCGCTCTACGATCCCTGCAACAGATTCAGCCGCCATAACGGTCTGAATTCCCAGGAGCGTCAAAAAGGATCAAGAGCGGGGGCAAGCCCGAGGTGCATCAGTTCCCAAACTTTGCATGCTCCAAAAGGAGAAGTCCTATTGACACCAACGCCAGCGCATACATCACCGGATGAATATCCCGCCGCCGGCCAACGATCAGATACAGGCCAACATGTGAAATGAAACCCCACAGAATTCCCTGCGTGATTGAGAAAGTGAGCGGTATCAGGATTATCGTCAGGAACGCCGGCAGACCTTCTTCAATCTTCGAGAACGTGATCTTGCCGACGCTGCGAAACATCGACGCGCCAACGAGTATCAGTACCGACGCAGTCGCAAAGGCGGGCACCATCCCCGCCAGCGGCGCCAGAAAGAAGCACGGCAGAAAACATAGCGCGGTAAACACCGACGTCAGTCCGGTACGCCCGCCCATATTGATGCCTGCCACACTCTCGATGTAAGCGGTGCCGGAAGATGTTCCGGCCACGCCGGCGCCGAGCGTGGCAAACGAATCAACAATCAAACCCTGCTTCAGATTTTTCGGATGACCGGCGTCGTCGAGCAAATCGGCAGCGTGAGCGACGCCGATAAAAGTAGAAATTGAATCGAACAAATCGGTAAACAGAATGCCGATAATCGCGGGCAGCAAAGACAGTTTCAAGGCGCCGAGGATATCCAGTTTGAAAAGAACTGTTTTGAAGTCTGGGGCGCTGAAAAACTTATCCGGTGCTTTAACCAAACCAAGCGCCCAGCCCGCCAAAGTGGCGAAGACAATGCCGGCCAAAAACGCGAGCGCGCTCTTGCGTGTGAGCAGCCAAACTGAGATAGCCGTCGCGATGATCGTCAGTAGGGCCGGCACGCCGAGGGTTCCCAACTTAACAAAGGTCACCGGATCGGCGGCGATTAGTCCGGCGTTTTTCAGTCCGATGAACGTCAGAAAGATACCGATGCCGGCAGCGGTGCCGAGCCGCAGCTCAGTAGGAATTGCTTTGGCGATCGTTTCGCGAACGGGTGTAACGGATATGACAAGAAACAGGACGCCGGCCCAAAACACTATTCCCAGCGCCACCTGCCACCAGACCTTCTGCGTGAGGATGATTGTGAAGGTGAAGTAGGCGTTGATGCCCATGCCGGGCGCGACCGCGAATGGAAGCTTAGCGTAGAGGCCCATGAAGAGCGTCATCACAAAACATACCAGCACCGTCGCGGTAAGCACGCCGCTGAAAGCCATGCCGGTTCCCGGCGTCGACAGGATCGATGGATTCACCACGACGATGTAAGCCATCGTGAAAAACGTAGTGATGCCCGCGATCGCTTCAGTGCGGAGGCTGGGTTTCGGACTTTGCCGATTGCTCATCTTTTCGAGTGGTTCTAGGAAAACGACAGGAACCGCAGGAGTCTAATCGAGCACATAAGCGACTGCAATGCCCTACCGGTTGAAACCGGAACCAGTTAGGTGTCCGAGTTCTGCAACAAAATCCCTTGCTACAAACGGCTTAAGAGATCATGCGGTTTTTTTTGCAAGCTATGAATGTGATCAATATACTCTTCGCTCGAATACTAGCTTGAACAGGTAGATATTTACATTGCTCTGAGCGTCTCACTTCATTAACAACGCACGAGGCCGATTCATCTGGCTCTAGCTTTTCATTAGTACGGGACCATTGAATAAGCGAGGAGATACTTGGATTGAAGCTAGACCGAATTAGTAATTGGCCTTCTCAGGAACGCCCTCGTGAGAGACTAATAGCGGTTGGAGCCCAGCAACTTACTGACGCCGAGCTTTTGGCTGTAATCCTACGTGTCGGAACGGGGTCATCAAAAGCAGGCGTGAAAGGGGAGACGGCCGTAACCTTGGCAAGGTCGCTGCTTACAGACTTTCAAGGTCTTTCAGGACTGGATCGTGCGGACATAAGAGATCTACTTCAAGTTCGAGGTCTGAGCACCGCAAAGGTCTCTCAAATCAAAGCAGCCTTTGAGCTAGGCAAACGCGTCAGGTCTCACGTTTCTAGTTTGCGGTCATTGGAGAGTTCTGCTGCTGTTGCTGAATACATCTACCCCAGGCTTGCCAGTAGTCGCAACGAGATTGTTGTTGCGTTGTTTCTCGACGGCCAGAATCACTTGCTCAGTGATAAGGTAATATCGGAGGGCATTGCTATGCAGGCAGAAGTTCCAGCACGTCGAATTCTGGAAGAAGCGCTTCGCGCTTCAGCCACTTCGATAGTGCTTATTCATAACCATCCTTCAGGAAACGCCGAGCCCTCATCAAGTGACGATGAAACTACTTACGATTTGGATAAGGGGGCTTCGTTACTTGGTCTGGTAATGATTGATCACGTCATAATCGCTGGAGAAGAGCACTACAGTTATGCTGATTCCGGGCGCTTGGAAGAACTTAGGGCGCAAGAGAGGCACCAAACGCTATGAGTTCAAAGAGCTACCCAAAGGCTGATCAATTACAGATAAAGGGCAACAAAGTCTTCAGCGTAGTGCGTAAGACATGGATCATCCTGACGCCTGAAGAAAAGGTGCGGCAAGACTATTTGCGAATCCTTGTTAACGAGTATGGGTACTCAATCGATCAGCTTGCAGAAGAGATAGATGTCACGGGCAGAGGGTCTGCCCAGGCACGTGCGGACTTTGTAATTTGGAAAAGCGTGAACGACAAACTGGACGGCAACAGTCCCCTCATCATCGTTGAATGCAAAGCCGACAACGTTACGATCAAGCCCGCTGATTACGGACAGGGTGATAACTACGCGCGCCTAAGTGGAGCGTCCTTCTTTGTCACCCACAACAGCAAGGAAACAAAGTACTGGCGCGTTGTGCACGGCAAGATGCCTAAGACGCTTGAAGAAATTGAAAACATCCCCCACGCCGACGCCACGGACAAAGAAATCCAAGAACTGCTAAAGAAGCTAAAGGTTTTTAAGGAGAACGAATTTGCCGACCTTCTTCATCAGTGTCATAACGTAATTCGTAATCGTGAGAAGAAGGATCCCGCCGCTGCTTTTGATGAGATTGCCAAGATATTGTTTATCAAAGTCGCGATCGAACGCCGACTCCGGGCAGGTCGCAACCGTCAGAATCTATTTAACGCAGCGTTTCTAGATCAACAGGGACAAATTCACGACAACCCGATCGATGTTTTGTTCGGCCAAACTAAGAAAGAATACAAAGCGGATCGTATTTTCGAGGAAGATGAGCGCGTTAATCTGAAGCAAGCTACCGTGCGCGAAATTGTTAAACTTCTAGAGAAGTATAACCTTTCCGACACGTCTGAAGACATCAAGGGAATCGCCTTCGAAAGATTTCTCGGCCGCACCTTCCGTGGAGAGATCGGCCAGTTCTTTACGCCCCGCACCATAGTCGAGTTCATGGTTCAGATGTTGGATCCGAATGAGGGGGACGTCATCTGCGATCCGGCGTCAGGTTCCGGAGGATTTTTGATCCGTTTCTTTGAGATCGTACGCGAACAGATCATGGCCGATGTGGATCGACAATATCAGAAGTTTAAAACGGAAATTGATAAGAAGGCACTTTCGGCCCCACGACGCGCTGAGATGCTGACCGTGAAATATGAAGAACTCCAAGAGACCATCGATTCAAATCGGAAGGGATCGAGGATGTGGAAGCTTGCCAACCAATGCATTTTCGGCTGCGACGCGAACGACCGCATGGCCCGCACAAGCAAGATGAACATGATCATGCACGGCGACGGACACGGAGGCGTTCATCATCATGATGGATTCATCAATGTGAACGGAATATTTGAAGGGCGATTCGACATTGTACTGACCAATCCGCCGTTCGGGGCCAGCGTCGAAGAGAGCGATGTCGTTCTCGAGTCGGATGTTACTGTTTCTGAAGAAATGGAGGAGCGGTACGAGAAAGAGTTCGGCAAGATTTACACCGACGCAATGGCGCGCGCGCGCGCCGCTAAAGGAGAATCCATCGCATCCTTGTTCGAACTGCCAAAATCTGGTCGCGTGAAAACAGAGATCCTATTCATCGAACGTTGCCTCTCTCTTCTTAAACCAGGTGGGCGGCTTGGAATTGTCTTGCCCGAAGGAATTTACAACAATCCTAGCCTTGCTTACGTTCGTGAGTATGTGGAAGACCGAGCATTCATTCGCGCGGTTGTTTCATTGCCGCAGGAAACATTCCTTTCGTCTGGGGCTAGTGTAAAGGCCAGCTTGCTTTTCCTTCAGAAATTTACAGAGAAAGAACAGCGTGAATTCGACAGGAGGAAAAAGCGGGCACAAGAAGAAATCGAAGCCCTGTACCTACCGGAAATCGCAGATAGGCGCGCTGACTTTGAAGCGAAGATTGAATCCGCGAAAGATGATAAGGAAAAGGCCGTGGAATTAAGAAAGGCTCTAAGGCTTTACGAGCGCGAAATGCAATCTACGATAACGCTTGAGGCCAGGGCTTTGGTCAAGGAGCGTTTCGATTATGAGATATTCCTTTACGAGGCGGATAAGGTGGGAATCACAGCCACCGGTGAAGATGATCAAAACGAACTATATTCCAATGAGAATATGCCTTCCGGCGTTGAAAGAACAGCCGTTGATCTATATCGAGAATTCCGGAGAAAGCCGAAGAGCTTTCTGCGTGAGAGTGCCGCATAAATGGACGTATCTGCTATCACTTTCCCTCGGGCATTCGGGGCTCGATTCAAGGACCTCCTACGATGGGACGTGCCTTTCTTCCGACGAGTTTCCTGGCACTGGCCCCGCGAATTGATCTCACCACTAGGCAGAGTAATTTTGCGGAGACTTCATCCCGTTGATGCAGCCGGAGATCTAAGCGAAATCCCGATCATCGAAAAGATAACCTTCGGTGGCCAAGTTTTAGTTAGTGAAGTACAAAAACGGCGTGGTTACAAAGGCCGCCTGTTTTGGGCAGAGCCGGGAGATCTAATCTACAGCAAGATTCGCGCGAAGCAAGGATCCTTGGCAATTGTCCCGCGGGATCTTAACGGCCTTGCAGTTAGCTCTGAGTATCCCGTCTATGACGTCGATGAGCAAATCTGTGAGAGCTCGTATCTTGAGCTTGTTCTACATTCTCGATCTTTTCGCTCTATTTTAGGCGCCTCGTCGCATGGCGGATCCACCAAGACCCGAATTCCGCCGGTACAGTTTGAAAGCCTAGAAATACCAATACCCCCAATTCAAACTCAACAAGCCATCGTGCATCATTGGCGAGTCATGCAAGACAGTGTTGAATCGAGCAAACAAAAGGTACTTAATCGATTAGCCAAGCTGGATGATCACTTCCTAGCTGCGCTCGGTCTAGGCGTGTCGGAAGTGCCTGAAGTCCAAAAATATTTGGCTTTGCCATGGAGCCGATTTCGGCGATGGAGCGTGAGTTACAACGAAGCGACCTTGAGACTCAATTCGCTTTCAAGCGGTCGCTATCCGGTTGCCGAGCTAGGATCGTTGCTCGAACTTGTTCAATACGGCACTTCGGAAAAAGCGAACACTAATAGCGACGGCACTCCGATCCTTCGGATGAGTAACATAATCGATGGCCAACTCGACCTGGGCCGCCTTAAGTACATTCAGTTGGCGGAACGCGAGCGCAGGAAACTACTCTTGCGAGATGCGGACATTCTCTTCAATCGCACGAATAGTAAGGAACTCGTCGGAAAGTGTGCGGTTTTCCATGCAAGGGGAGACTACGTATTCGCGTCTTACCTCATAAGGCTCCGCGTGATCGCTGACCAGGCTTCACCAGACTTCATTGCATATGCCATCAATTCCCCTATTGGACGGCTACAGATCGACGCGTTGAGCCGGCAGATTATCGGGCAAGCAAACGTGAACACCGATGAGATCAGATCGCTTCGCATTCCTTTACCGCCGCTGTCGATCCAAAGCGATATCGTGCGAAGGATTGAAAGAGACAGACAGAGGATTGCCCAGGAAAAAGAGAATACTGAAGAACTTCAAAGTCGAGTTGAGAAAGAAGTTGAAGAGATGATTCTGGGCATTCGACCGGTCACCGGATTTCGTAAATAGTCGGAGAGGCGAATTCTGTAAATGGCTCGGCACAAGATTCAATTTGAGGGCTTGTTACAGCGAAATGTCCTCGGAACGTTCACGGTAATCCGCGGCTTCGCGGATCTGCGCGATCTGGCAGAAGTTTCAGTGGCGATGCCTTACGAAGGTGGCGGTCTCGTCAACGGCCAGGGCTATCAGCGCAGTGTGAATCAAAACCATGTGGAGGACATCAAGCGTTTCCTGCAGCGGGGCCGGTACAAGTTTTTTCCAGAAATAATTCTTAGCCTGCGAAGCAAAGGCGCAGACGATCCTTTAGCTTCATTTCAAAAGAGAAGAAAGTCGGAGGCCGATGGAGCTTACAGAGTCAGCGTTGACTTGAAGTTACTCGGCGAAGCTTTGGAGAAACCCATCCGCCGAATTGACGGCAATCACCGGCTTGAGGCCGCGGTTTTATTGGCAACGGAGCAAAGACGGAGTTCCACTTTCAAGTACTTCGCAACTGCACCGTTCTGCTTTGTCATTCTAGACTCCACTCAGCCACAAGATGACGATCTCGCCGAAGCAATGCTCTTCAACCTCATCAATAGCAAAGCGCTGCCTCTCGTTTCTGAACACAGCTTGTCAGTGCTCATGCAGGATGATGGGGCCTCTGCCGTCCGCTTTGCTGAGGACCGTCAGGTTTACCTAACCAGGTGGATCCGTGATCTGATAAGAAATTGGCCGCAGGGTTTTTACGATGCCATGGGAGACTCACCACTTAGTCGGCTCTATTCCACGGCGAAGGTACTCCTCAAGCCAGGTGGGTTAGTCGCAGACACGATGGAATCCACACAAACAGGAGCCACCTCCTTGTTCGATCCTGTTTCGGACTTAGCGGTTAGACTTCGGGATGCGCACGAGTCATTCGTGCTCTCGCCAACCTTTCTCCCGATCGCCTGCGAAGTCTATGTGCAACACACGCTCGTGGATGCAGCTAGAGGAGCTAATACTAGACAGGCGAGGGTTGTTCGGGCGGAGAGATGGCTGCGCGACTTCGCGCATTGGTTCGACAGACTGGGAGGAATAGACCTGCCAACACCATCAGACCCAACCGTACTTTGGGAAGTCTTCAAGAGATCCTATGACAGCAGAGCGAAGTCTGTTTTCATCGCGATGTCTTTCAGCGATGATAAGGCACTGAAGAGAGTTCGACAGGCAATGGAAGAAGCGATCAATCAGTTTAATGGGCATCATCCTAACGCTCCGCTGAAACCAGTGAGAGTGGACGAACAGAAGGGCGCCAGCTATGAGATTCCTGCCAAGGTTTTTGAAGATATAGACCAGAGCGGATTAGTCATCGCAGATCTTACTGACGAGCGACCAAACGTCTACTGTGAAGTGGGCTATGCAAAGTCCCGGGGAATTCCCTTCATATTGACCTTCCAGAAGAAGAAGCGCTCAAAGGCAAGAGCGCCTTGGGATCGAGAAGATGAGGCGGGTAATAAGGTTCACTTTGACTTAGCTCCCTTTCGTCGCTTGATCTACGACGATGCGCTTGAGCTGCGAGATCAGTTGATCGTTGAGTTGGAGGCTTTTTTCGAATCGGGACCTTGAGTTCAGACTGCTTCAACATAGTTCGCTTCGGCTTGCGCTTCTTGTCGCGCTGGTACCCTGCATACTTCCACCTACTGTAAGTTACTGGAAGATCTCTTCGCGTACCTTCGCGGCAGCTTCAGCCGCTCGCTTCGATCTCACGTAGTCAGAGACGTGATCGCCGTAGCGCTCTACAAAATCTTCATGATAGTCAGTGCCGCGCACGATCCCACGGCAATCCCGCGCGCCACAGTGGCAGACAAAGTCGTCCATGGTCTCGTTGTAAAACGTGGCGTAGTCGATCGTGATCTCTTCGCCGGCCTTAATGTTGCGACGCGCCACCATGTCCAATCCTTCCAGCCAGGCATTGGGATCGCAGGAATGATTAATGGGCTTCCAGTGTTCCGGATCAGGACTCCAACTTATGAAAACCTCATCCGTCAATGGGTAGGCATATTCTGAGAACCACCGTTGTTGTTCGGCGTTCCAGTTTTCCCGCACATGGCTTTGACTGACTAACACGTGCGGCTGTTCTTCGTGCGCATCGATGACGCCACCAACGTAGATATTTTCCAGCGCATACATTCCATACCGACTCTTGTGGTCGAGAGCCAGGTGCCACTTCTTATGCAGGCGCTGCTGGCGCTTCAGCGCGGCCCGGATAATTTTTTCGAAGAAGTCCCGATGTCCCCAGGGCTCGTGCATCAGTATCAGATCCGCGCTGCCGGCTGCCTCTTCCAACGGATATGCGACGTCGCAGTTCGGATTGATCTCCAGCATGTAAAGTTCGCCTTGTGCATTCATGCGAATGTCACAGCGGCCGTAGCCGGCGCCGTTTAAGCCGATGAAGAGTTTGCGCGACATGTCCTCCAGGCGTTCCGCCAGTGCATCGTCTTCACACTGGATGCAGGACATTGCTTCGTAGTCTTTCCATTTCATGTCGAAATGTTTGAACGACTCGCCGCTCGGGAAGCAAAACTCGACGGGGCGATAGGCGTGAGGCTTGAGCTCGTCGTCGGCATTCTCGACCACCAGGACGCTAAATTCCTGCCCGTCGATGAACTCTTCGATTAGCGTGGCGCCGAAAGTGGCAATCATTTTTCCGGCCTGCTTGCGCAAGGCGGCGGGCGTCTCCACGCGAGACTCCCGGGTTAAACCGATGCTTCCGTAGCTATTTGGGTGTTTGGCGATCATCGGAAAACGGAGCGTTCGGGCTGCCACTTCGATACTCGCGTCGTCTTTTGCCAAAACATACGCCGGAGCCTTGATACCCCAGAATTGACAGACTTTTTTCATCGTCTCCCGTGAGGGTTCATAGAAGCCTGCGGTGGCGCCGGTGAAGGGCATGCCCAGGCGCTCCATTGTCTGCACTATTTCAATGCCGGCGCGATCTTCGTCCCAGGCGCCGTCGCATAAGTTAATGAAGACATCGAAGCCGCGCCGCGAAAGCTCAACGATCTGCCGCACCCCTTTAGCCTTGTCGATGTAGGCAGTTTCACACTCGTGGCCTTCGAGGTGGCGAAGCACGTCGGAGAGTGGATCGTAATCCTTCATCGGGCTGTCGGAATTTTCGTAGGAAGGATCGAGAATGCAAATCTTCAATGGCGTTACCTCGGGAAGTAGAAGTCAGTAGACAGTAGTCAGCATTCAGTAGTCAGTATAAGAAAGCTCATTAGTCTTCACTAATTACTCAGTACTCATCACTCAGTACTCATCACTTCTTCATGCGCACTTTACTCCATCAATGCAACTCTGAAAACAACTATCTTTCGCTCAACACTTGTTTGTTTAGCTCTCAGTGAACAGCTCGACGCATTTGGAGTGCGGTGGCAAGTGCAACGCGACACCGCTTTTCTATCGCCAGTGTTGACCGAGATCTAAAGCGCCGTCGCCGCTTCGCTCTGCCGGCGCACTCCAAGTGGGTGGTCTTACGCCGCTTGGTTGACGCTGCACCCGAAAACCTTGACTCGCAACCGGGAGCCGGGCTATGGTGAGTTCACTTCGCGGAAGTAGGTTAATTGCTATGTTGCGAGTCACGAGTTACAGCTTCACCTAAATCTGGCGACCGGATCACGGCCGCAACCTCTAAGTTTATTTCAAGACTTCAAGACTCCAGGGCATTGATCTCTGCGCATCTGGCACGCGCTGGTGAACGAACGCCCGCGCGTCGGCCACCCTGAGTGCACTTGCTGTCTACTGTTTACTGTCTACTGACTACTGTTTCTGTTATGGGCATGAAAGATTTCATCAGGGACGCGCTCTACAAACCGAACGACTACGTTGCTTATCACGTCGGGCGGGAATTGGCGGAGCTGCATCCAGACAAGGCGATCGTTGAAGGCAAAACCGGGTACTTTGACCTGGAGGCATTCGTGCGCGAGGAGCAATGCTCGCTTGTTTCAGAGTCGTCTGTCTTCAATCATCTGAGGACATATTGGGAACAGCCGGATAAAGATCTGACCCAGCGGTTTGAAAACTGCTGGCTCAACGTGCTGTGGCATGGGCAGCTTTTTGACGTCGTGCTCATCAGCTGGACGGAGAGCTGCTACCGTTCGCGCCATCATTGGATCGTCGCGGAAAACCGGAAGCTCGCCGAAGACTTCTTTGCGGCAGTCTGCGAGTGGACCTCAGAGGTGCGCGGAGAAATTCTTGTTTTCAAGGACGGCGAATGGGAGAAGAACGAGGATCTTTACCAGTCGATCAAGACCGCTACCTTCGCCAGCGTTGTCCTCCCGCCCTCGCTGAAGCAGCAGGTGCGGGAAGACTTCGAACAGTTTTTCAGCTCGCGCGAGCTCTATAAGCAATATGGCATTCCGTGGAAGCGCGGAGCTTTGTTCATTGGCCCACCGGGAAATGGCAAGACCCACACCGTGAAGGCCCTGGTGAACCAGCTCGGGCGGCCCTGCCTGCTGGTGAAAGGATTCAAGTCGGAGTATGCAACTGATCAGCAGAACATGGGTCTGGTGTTCAAAAGAGCGCGTATGGCCGCCCCGTGCCTGCTGGTCTTCGAAGACCTTGACGCTATGATCAACAATGAGAACCGGGCATTTTTTCTGAACGAGCTTGACGGGTTTGAGAGCAACACCGGCCTGGTGGTGCTGGCTACTACCAACCACCCGGACCGGCTCGACCCCGCTATTCTCAATCGACCGAGCCGTTTCGATCGCAAGTACTATTTCGCTTTGCCGGCGCCGGCCCAGCGCTCCGCTTATATCGCGGCCTGGAACCAGCAACTGCAGCCCGAGCTGCGTCTTTCGGAGAAAGCTGCTGAAGCACTGGTCGAACAGACTGAAGACTTCTCGTTTGCGTATCTGAAAGAACTGTTCGTTTCGGCCACAATGCAATGGCTGTCCACAAACGGCTGCCGACAGGGGTCGTCGATGGATCGAATCAGCCTTGAAGAAGCCGCTCGACTGCGAGCACAAATCGCTACCGCATCGTCTGTCGCTGCCGGCGGAAGAGTATCCCGCGCCGTCGCAAGCGCGCGTCGCCTCTTCCAAAGGGCGTGACTCTCTGGAACACCTCTACTCCTTGGCGTGCGGCGACTTGTCGCCGCTTTGGCC